>LJTS01000136.1 GCA_001304425.1 Betaproteobacteria bacterium SG8_40 | reverse complement strand
CCCCGCAGAAGACCCCGCGGCGGTCACCATGCGCATCGACGCGCCGGGGCGGGCGATACGATCCGCAACCGAGATTGCCAGGCTGCTTCAGGCCATCTGCGATGAGGAACTGGCGATCACTGCCTACCTCGAACGCGGCGAGGTGTTGTTCACGTCGGTGGTGCGTGCGGTGGACCTGGATCTGGACCGGGTCGTTATCGACTACAGTCAATGGAAGCCGGCCAACTCCGCCCTCATGCAGCGCGACTCGGTGCAGTTTCACTGCGACCGGAAGAAGCGTCACATACAGTTCCACAGCCCGGCACCCACGCAGGTGATGTACGAAGGCGCGGCGAGGCTGCAGTTTCCGTTGCCGTCGCTGGTGCTGGATTTGCAGCAACGCGCCCATCGCCGCCTCAGCGTCAAGTCGTTGCCATCGCTGTGGTGCGTGATCAACCGGGAGAATGCGGAGCCGATTGTAGCGAATGTGTCGGATATCAGCGAAGGTGGAATGGGCGCCTTTATCCATGAAACCGGCGTGATGCTCAAGCCGGGCATGATTTTCAGCAACTGCCAGATCACCAGCGCCTCCCTGAAGAATCCGATCGACGTCAGTGTGGAGGTGCGCTACTTGAAGACTGTGCGTGACGGCGACGGAACCCTGAACAAGCGTGTCGGCTGCCGCTTCGTGACGGCGTCCAAGGACCTGCAGGCACTCATCAAACTGTTCGAACTCGAAGTCAGCGAGGACGCGAGCAAACGATAAGGTTTCGCGGCGCGAGCATGTCCGCCGGGTGCTTCCAGCACATTAGCGGAACGCACGTGGATGGCTGGGCGGTCTGTCGCGCCGTTTGGCCGCGGTTGGCACAGATCGGGTTGCACGGAGTAAGATAAGCGTCCGAACCGTTTCTTGCCGTTCCGGCACGGTTCCGGTTGTTTCACCCGGTGTACCTGCCTTCTGTGACCGGATCACATTACAGCCCGCGCGCGGAGTAGATATGAAACCAGACGACACCACGCTTTCCATGCCGCCGCAGCAGGTTTCGCTCGACGTGCTCGCGGAAAAGTATGCCAAGGGCGATGAACACACGATTGAAGACGTTCGCCGGCGTGTCGCGAAGGCGCTTGCCGCGGTGGAGAAGGAACCGGACAAGTGGGAGCCGGTTTTTCTGGAAGCGCTGCGCAACGGATTCATACCGGGTGGACGCATCAACTCGGCGGCGGGAACCGGCCTCGCCGCGACCTTGATCAACTGTTTCGTGCAGCCGGTCGGTGACTCGGTCTCCGAAACGACGGACGGCAAGCCGGGCATCTACGTTGCGCTGATGGAGGCAGCCGAAACCATGCGCCGCGGCGGTGGCGTTGGTTATGACTTCTCCGCCATCCGGCCCAAAGGCGCCCTGGTACGGGGAACCCGCAGTACCGCGAGCGGGCCGGTGTCCTACATGCGCGTGTTTGACCAGAGTTGCGAAACGGTGGAATCGGCCGGAGCGCGGCGCGGCGCGCAGATGGGAATCTTGCGATGCGACCATCCCGACATCGAGCAGTTCATCCACGGCAAGGATGAAGGCGACCTGCGCAATTTCAATATCAGTGTGGCAGTGACCGACGCGTTCATGCGCGCCGTCGAAGCCGATGAAGAATGGGCGCTGGTTCACAAGGTGCAGCCCAAGGCCGAGGGGGACGAGTCACCGCACCAGCGCGAGGATGGAGCCTGGGTCTACCGGCGCGCGATCTGTGGAAACAGATCATGGACTCGACCTACGATCACGCCGAACCGGGGGTCATTTTCGTCGATCGGGTCAATCAGGATGACAACCTGTCCTATTGCGAAAGCATTGCGGCGACCAACCCCTGCGGCGAACAGCCATTGCCGGCGTACGGTTGCTGCTGTCTCGGCAGCGTCAACCTGACCCTGTTCGTGACCGAACCGTTCACGCCGAATGCGCGCTTCGATTTCGAGGCGCTTGCCCGCGTTGTTCATACGGCAGTGAGGATGCTCGACAACGTCCTTGATGCCACCGTCTGGCCGCTGCCGCAGCAGGCCGGAGAGGCGCGCAATAAGCGTCGTATCGGTCTCGGCTTCACCGGGCTGGGGGATGTTCTGATCATGCTCGGCCTGCGCTACGACACCCCGGAGGCACGCCGCATGGCGGCGCGGATCGCGGAGCACATGCGTGACCGGAGCTATGCTGCCTCGGTGCAACTGGCGCAGGAAAAAGGCGCTTTCCCGCTGTTTGACTCGGACCACTATCTGGCCGAGCCTCATTTTGCCTCGAGGCTTCCGGAAAGCCTGCAGGAGCAAATTCGCGCGCACGGTCTGCGCAACAGCCATTTATTGTCGATTGCACCGACCGGGACGATTTCCCTGGCGTTTGCCGACAACGCGGCCAACGGCATCGAGCCGCCGTACGCATGGACCTACCAACGCAAGAAGCGTGAGCACGATGGCTCATACAAGGTCTATGATGTCGAAGACCATGCGTGGCGTCTGTACCGGCATCTCGGCGGCGACATGAAATCCCTGCCATTGCAGTTTGTGACCGCGTTGGAGATTTCCGCGCTCGATCACATGCGCATGGTTGCCGCGGTGGCGCCGTTTGTCGACTCCGCCATCAGCAAGACGGTCAACGTGCCCGAAGACTATCCGTTCGAGGATTTCGAGGATCTGTACCTCGAAGCATGGCGGGCCGGCCTGAAGGGGATTACCACCTACCGACCCAACAGCGTGCTCGGCAGCGTGCTGTCGGTCGGTAGCATCGAGCAGCAACCCAACGACCTCGATACCAGCGACGTCGACCGGCGCATCCGCATCGATGCCACGCCAAAACCCGCCCTGTCGAGCCTGCGCTGGCCCGGCAGGCCGGCATTGGCGGCAGGCAATCCGGCATGGACATATATGCTCGAATCGCCGTTCGGCAAGTTTGCCATCTTTGTCGGTCACGTCGAAAACGACCATCCCCAGGCGTTCGAAGTATGGATCAACGGCAACGAACAGCCGCGTGGGCTGGGCGCTGTGGCAAAGACCTTGTCGATGGACATGCGCACCAAGGACGCGTTGTGGCTGCGAACCAAACTCGACATGGTCGCGCGCACCGCCGGCGATGACGCGTTCGATTGCGCGATGCCGCCCGACGGCAGAATCGAGCGATGCCCGAGCATTGTCGCGGCATTCGCGCGGATCGTGCGCTGGCGGATCGATCAACTGGACACGCGAGGGGCGGTGGACGGCGGCGCACAAGGCCGCAGCTCCGCCAGTTCGCCGGTGTTCGATGCCCTGTTTGCAAAAAAGGAACCGAAGACGGGTACCGACGGCACGATGTCGTGGACGGCCGATGTCTATAACGCGAGTTCCGGCGACGATTTCGTGCTCATGCTCAAGGAGCTGGTGTTGCCGGGCGGGCAACGGCGCCCGTATTCGATCTGGCTCGCTGGAACTTACCCCCGGGCGCTCGATGGATTGTGCAAGCTCTTGTCGCTCGATATGCGTGTCATCGACCCGGCGTGGATCGGCATGAAGCTGCGCAAATTGCTGACGGCCGCTGAACCGCTGGGAGATTTCATGGCCCGCGTGCCCGGCAGCGACCGGCAACGCAATTTCCCCAGCACGGTCGCCTATATCGCGCAGTTGGTGATTCACCGTTACGCAATGCTAGGCGTGCTCGACGAGAATGGTTTTCCCGTGAGCGACATGGGTGTCCTGGAAGTTCCGGATGCGTCGCAGGACAGAAAGTCCCATGGCTATCACCTGCAGACCGGAAAAGTCTGCGATGAGTGCGGTAACGCAGCGGTGATACACAAGGACGGCTGCGATTTCTGTACCGCCTGTGGCGCGGTCGGTAGTTGCGGTTGACGCTGTGCGGCTGCCTTGCGGCCGGGCTGCTGCGGTTCAGCCAAGAATGCTTTCGACGACGAGCACGGCCAGAACGACGCCCAGTGCCATTGACAGTCTGAAGTTGAATACCGCGCGCGCACGCAGATAAGTCACGGCCTCGGTGAGTTGTTCATTGCTATTGGCAAGCTTGTCGATGACATCCAGCATTTCCTGCTGGCGCAGTTCGACGATGCGCAGCCGCCGGGCGATGCTGGCCGGGTCCGAAGCCTGTTCATCGGTGATTTCGGCAGCACTGCCGCGGCGATCCAGAAGCCTGCGCGCACCCTCGACAATGGTCGGCGCGTTCGCAATGATAGTGCTCCAGGGCACTGCTTTGAGCCATATCCAGGCCATTGCCTCTTCCTCCATCGCGATGTATTGCGCAAGATGGTATCAGCGTCGGACGATCGTCAGGACGTTTTTCATCAACGCCGGTGCTGATGTACACTGACCGGATGCAAATGCGGGGACTTGCGGTTGCCGTGGTACTTGCGGGCGTGGGCGCGCTGTGCGGGCTTTGCGCGCCCGCGACAGTCGCCGCGCAAAGCGACGCCGAGGATGCACTCCGCCTGCGCAACGAAATCACAACCGCGATCGGCGAGGCGCGTTGCCGGAATCTGGTGAACTGCCGCATCGTCGGCCTGGGTGCGCGGCCGTGCGGAGGGCCCGAGGAGTATGTCGCGTATTCGATCTGGGACACGGATCGGCAACATATCGCCAATCTGGTCTTCGAGTACAACCTGCTCAGGGAAGACATGATGTTCGACAGTGACGCGGTCGGAACCTGTGAACAACTGCAGGAGCCAGGCATCGACTGCATCCATGACCGCTGTGTGATCGTGCCCGCCGCGAACTGAGTGGACGTATGCATGATGCAACCGCAACCCGGGACCGTCTGATTGCCGCGAGGGTTGTGCCCGTTCTGCGATTCGAGAATGCCGCGCAGGCGCGCTTCGCAATCGACTGTCTTCTGGAAGCCGGGTTCGCGACCGTTGAAATCACCCTGACCACGCCGGATGCCATCGCGTTGATAGCAGAGCTGCGATCACGGGTGCCGGAGTCGTTCATGATAGGCGCAGGGACCGTGCTCAATGCCCGGCAGGCCGGCGAATGTATCGCCGCGGGAGCGGATTACCTGGTATCGCCGTGCGTCGCAGCAGGCGTGGCGAAGCTGGCCCATGACGCCGGATGCGCGGCATTGCTGGGCGCTTTTACGCCATCGGAAGTGCTCGCAGCGCTCGAGCAGGGCAGCGATATCGTCAAGCTGTTTCCTGCGGCCACCGGCGGACCGTCCCATCTGGCCGCATTGCATGCGGTGTTTCCGGACACGACATTCTGCCCGACCGGCGGAGTCAACGCCGATAACATGCACGCGTATTTCGAAGCTGGCGCGAAGCTGGTGGGCGTCGGCAACAGCATCATCGATCGTCAGGCGCTGCAAGACAGCGACCAGGCGCGTGCGACCTCGCTTGCAAGGCGCTACCTCAAACAAGCCGGCGTGGTGCAATGACGGCAAGCCGCATGCGGCCTGACTCGCGCGGGCCGGCCAAGGGCGCCAATGAAACGGGCGCACGCTTTGATGTCGTTTCTTTCGGTGAACCGATGTATGAATTCAGCCAGGTTCCCGGCAAGGCGCGCGAGTATCTGCAAGGTTTCGGCGGCGATACGATGAATTGCGCCATCGCGGCCGCGCGTCAGGGCGCGCGCGTCGCCTATATTTGCCGTGTCGGTGACGACGAGTTCGCGCGGCAGATGTTTCGCCTGTGGGAAATCGAGGGCATCGATGCGTCTGAGGTGCGTTCCGACCCGCAAGCGCATACCGCGGTCTATTTCATCTCTCACGGCCAGCACGGACACACATTCAGTTACCTGCGAAAGAACTCGGCGGCGAGCCGGTTCTGCGTTGATGATTTGCCCGCCGAGATGCTGCAGAACACGCGATTTTTCTATACCTCGGGCATCACCGAGGCAATCAGCACCAGTGCGCGTGAGGCCGTCTTCGCCGCGATCGACATCGCGCGGCGCGCGGGCGCGAAGGTGGTGTTCGACGCCAATTTCCGCCCGGCGCTGTGGTCGGTCGATGAGGCTCGCGACGTCATCGGATCAACCATTCCGCTAACCGATTTCTTGTTGTTGTCACTCGAAGACGCCGCGTCCCTGACCGGGCTTGCGGAACCCGAACTGATGCTCGATTGGTGTATGGCGGCCGGTGCTCGCGTCGCGATCCTCAAGCTCGGGCCCGGAGGGGCTGTTTACACTGACGGCACGGTGAGAAAAACCGTCAGCGGTTTCAAGGTCAATGCAGTCGACGCGACTGGCGCCGGGGACTGCTTTGCCGGGTCATTGATGGCTCGGCTTGGCGTTGGCGACAGTTTGGATGCCGCTGTTACGTATGCCTGCGCAGCGGCTGCCCTGACCTGCACCGGTTTCGGTGCAATCGACCCGCTGCCGCACGCGGATGAGGTGGTCAAGCTCATGGCGCACCGTGGTGCTCGCGATGCCGCGGGCGAGACCTGCTGAAACTGGTCGGCGTTTCAGCCTGTTTTTTTCTTTACAACGATCAGGATAATCAGCAGAACGACACCACCGATCAGAAAAGCGTCCAGTACGCTCATTTCAGCCCCCTTTTCATTTCAGTCCGCTGTTATTCGGTTACTTTACACCTGCGGTTAGCAGTTTAAAGCAAATTTCATGCGTCCAGTTCCCATCAGAGCCTTGTGTGTCGAGCGCCGGTGTTTCATGAAAATTCTGGTGAAATCATGCCCTTGTTCCGAAAATTGTTGCTTCTTTTTGCCCTGATGCTGGCGGCGGACGGATCGGCTGCGGCGGGCGATGGTCTCGCCCGGGAGGATGGCCTGCGATTGCTGGAAGCCTGCCGCGCCGCCGAGGAAGTGGCCGACGGCAGGCGCTCTGACACCGGCGCACGGGTGGACGCAGCCCTTTGTATCGGATTTGTCGAAGGGTTTATCTGGGGACAGGGCTGGAAATCATGGCGCAGCGGTGAGGATATGTACTTCTGTCCACCGCAGGGGCTTCGATACCAGGACGTCTTGCCGGGCCTGGTAACCTATCTCGAAGGCCATCCCGAGCGGCTCATCCAGCGAGCCCATCTGCTGTTGTTCAGCGCCTTGTCGAGCATCTTTCCCTGCACGCCATGAGTGCGGGCGTCACGCGAGACGTTCTGTTGCCTCGACGGATGTGGCGCCTCGGCCGACCGGCAACCTTGTCTGTTAAAGTCGCAGCGATTGAATACGGCGGAGAGGACGGATGAAGTACCTGGGCAGGATCTTTCTCACGGGCGTGCTGACGGTGTTGCCGGTGCTGGCAACCGTCTACCTGTTGATCTGGCTGTTCACCACAGCCGAGTCATTTCTCGGAAAGCCCTTGCAGTGGTTGATCCCGGAAGGTTTTTACCGGGCCGGCATGGGGCTGGTCGTTGGCATGGCGGTGATCTTTGCCGTCGGCATCCTGATGCGCGCATACATCGTGCGGCGGCTGTTCCAGTTTACCGAGAAACTGCTGTTGCAATTGCCGCTGATCAAGACGATTTACGCGGCATTGCGCGATTTCTTCGGACTGTTTGCAGGCCAGGACGATCAGGTCGCGCTCCAGGTGGTTACGGTGCGGCTACCCGGTAGTGACATGCGGCTGATGGGGTTTGTGACACGCGATCACTTCTCGGATCTCCCGGATGGCGTCGCGAAGGAAGGGGAGGTTGCAGTCTATCTGCCGATGAGTTACCAGATCGGCGGTTATACGGTATTCATGCCGCGCAGCCAGATAACGCCGATTGCCATGTCACGCGAACAGGCAATGCGTTTTGTATTGACGGCTGGATTGCGGGCAAAGCCCAGTGACACGTGACATCGGGTTCGCGCCGATCGCGGCGATGCCGGGCGCAAGAATAGCGGCGTAAAAAAAACGGCCCCGTGAGGGGCCGTTTTTCGTTTATCGCGGCTGGAAGTTACAGCAGAGGCACCAGCAAGAGCGCGACGATGTTGATGATCTTGATCAGCGGGTTGACGGCCGGGCCGGCAGTATCCTTGTAGGGATCTCCGACGGTGTCGCCGGTCACGGCTGCCTTGTGTGCCTCCGAACCCTTGCCGCCGAAATTGCCGTCCTCGATGTACTTCTTAGCGTTGTCCCAGGCACCGCCACCCGTAGTCATCGAGATGGCGACGAACAGGCCCGTCACGATGGTACCGATCAGCAGCCCGCCGAGTGCCTTGACGCCGGCTCCTGGACCCATCAGCCAGTTCATGCCGAAGGCGACGACGATCGGTACCAGAATCGGCAGCAGGGACGGAATCATCATTTCCTTGATGGCCGCCTTGGTCAGCATGTCGACAGCACGCGAATAGTCGGGCTTTCCGGTGCCTTCCATGATGCCCGGAATCTCGCGGAACTGGCGACGAACCTCGTTGACGACAGAGCCCGCCGCGCGGCCAACGGCTTCCATCGCCATTGCGCCGAACAGGTAAGGTACGAGACCGCCGATGAACAGTCCGATGATGACCGCCGGATCGGACAGCGAGAACGCTTCGAGCTTCCCGGCCGCTTCGAGGTTGTGCGTGTAGTCGGCGAACAGCACCAGTGCTGCAAGTCCGGCAGAGCCGATCGCATATCCCTTGGTGACTGCCTTGGTCGTGTTGCCGACTGCATCGAGCGGGTCGGTGATATCGCGAATCTTCGACGGCAGTTCCGCCATTTCGGCGATGCCGCCGGCGTTATCGGTAATTGGCCCGTAAGCGTCGAGGGCGACGACCATCCCCGTCATCGACAGCATTGCCGTCGCGGCGATGGCAATGCCGTACAGGCCAGCCAGTTCGTACGACGCCCAGATTGCGGCACACACGGCCAGCACCGGCAATGCGGTTGATTTCATCGATACACCGAGACCGGCGATGATGTTGGTAGCGTGGCCGGTTTCCGAAGCCGATGCCACGTGCTTGACGGGGCTGTATTCGGTCGAGGTGTAGTACTCGGTGATCACGACCATCAGTCCGGTCAGTACCAGTCCGACGAGGGACGCGTAGAACAAGGGCATCGCATCCTCGCCCATCATCTGTTTGCTGATGAAGAAGAACGCGATTGCGGCAACAACGCCTGAGACGATCACTCCTTTGTAGAGCGCGTTCATGATGTTGCCGCCCTCGGTCGTCTTGACGAAGAAGGTGCCGATAATGGAGGCGATGATGGACGCACCGCCGAGTACCAGCGGGTAGATGATGGCGGCCGAACCGAGGTGTTGCATCATCAGACCGCCAAGAAGC
>LJTS01000135.1 GCA_001304425.1 Betaproteobacteria bacterium SG8_40 | reverse complement strand
ATCATGTAAGGCGCATCGTACTAAACACCGAGGATCGAAACCATGATGGGCCAGAACAAGTTGCGCGGGTGGGCGTAGTACTGATTCGCCGCCAGCGACGCCTTGCCGGGCATCGATCCCAGTATCAGTCGAGTGGCGACAGTGTTCGAGATGGGCGGGAAACTATGGACGCGCAATGTGAGGCTTAACGTTTGAGTTAATGGGCGCGCCGCTTGCGGCGCGTCCGCATCTTGAACGAATGGTTAGGCATCTCTCGGATGTATCTCCTTTGAACGATGCTTGCCATCGGACGGTGATTTCCCTAAGTCCTTAGAGGCGAACGACTTGGCGAGTTGAAACCAGACGCTAAGCACATAGGCGAGAGTAATAACAAAACCGATTCCAAAAATGCTAGCGGCCACAGACTTGTATCCGTTGATTGCCAAAAGCAAAGACAGTGCGCCTTGGACTGCGAGGATGGCACCGACTCCGAGGAAACGAGACGAAGACGGCGCAAGCATGTATGCCTAACGTGATTTATACCGCGTAAGTTCGATACGATATTTCGACGTGTCGGATAACATACTGTGGATAACTCCGAATAACCACGCCTTGCCAGTAGCTTGCAACGCTATACTGGTCATTTATACAGATATAAACAAACCACAAACACGTTACCCACCCGCAACCGCCATGCGCATCGGCGCAACGCCGATCAGCAGCACGTGCAGCCACATCGCAAATACCACCCAGGCGATCAGCCCTACGACGACGGCGATGATGTCGCGGGAAATGGGCCCGACGGAATAGACGGTACCGGCCTTGCGGTCGCGGCGGCGGGCGCTGGCGTAGTCGGCGATCGCCCAGACCAGGAACGTACCGAACAGCAGGATATCGGCGAGCATGCCGTTGGCAATCAGGTGGGCGAAAGCCCAGACCTTGACGCCCAACACCATCGGGTGACCCAGTTTCTTGCGTATGCGCGTGCCCGGGACGTAGGCGGCAGCAATCAGGATGAAAGCCGGGATCGTCAACAGCGCCGCGAGATGCGCGGTTCATACCGGCGGAACCCACACGACCTGCGGAGCGCCGCGGGCGACACCGTAGCCCGACACGATCAACACGAGACCCAAGAGGGAGATCGCCGAGTACATCGCACGCCACACGTTGGCACCGACGTGTTCGATCCGGCGCGTCCGAAAATCGTCGGCAACGATGCGCACCGAGTGCATGCCGATGAAGATTACCAACCCCAGCACCAGTGCTGTCATGTCCGGTCTCCTCTCCGTCAGTTATCCGAAATGGCGATAAGCCCTATCCATCCGGTAATCAGTCCGCGCGGCTTTCGTTCCTGATCGCTTCGAACAGACTGCGAAATGCGTTCTCGACACTGGGCCCGAACACCGGATCGGGCATGGTGCCGACTCGCGAAGGCACTTCGCTCAAATCCAGCTCCGATTTGAGGCTGTCTATCAGCGGGAACAACTTTTCGTCTTCCCAGTTCATGTGATCGCGCTGCCGCGTCAGGTAGCGCCGCGCGTCTTCGATGACATCGAAACGCCGCATCACCGTGCCCGATTCAATTGCCTGGATGTCGCTGAGCAGCTTGTTGCCGAGATTGGAAATCTCGGCATGATCGTGTTCGATACGGGCGAGATCGCGCTTCATCGCCGGACGCACGGCCGCCATACAGGCATATACCCAATCTTCCTTCTTGTGGTGCACCGCGTCCGGGTAGCCGGTCATGTACTGCATGATGTCGTGCAAAAGTTCGTAATCGGGGTCTTCGCGCGACTTGAGGCGCGCGACCTCACGATCGAGCATGCCGAGAAGAACCGCGAGGTTGCGGTGGTCGGCTTTCAATTCATCGAGAACTTGAGCAACGTGTCTGGTCATGGCTACTGAAAAAGATTCCGCTTTCAAACGATTATCCGCGCACTTGCCGATTTCGCAAGACGCACTTTATTTGGCGCTTATTAACAGTCAGTTGCGCAACCCACGCAATGTGGCACGAGCATCATTCGACAGGCCGGTGCTGGTCCCACGGCCGTGCCAGTTCAAATGCGCGCGACGCCTGCAACACGCGCAGGTCCCGGTTACGGCCTGCCACGATCTGCAAGCCTACCGGCAGTTTGCGTTCAGTGAATCCGCACGGAACTGTCGCCGCCGGCAGCCATGTCAGATTGAACGGGTAACTGAACCCCGCCCATCTCAGCCAGTCCCATTCGTGCTGCTCCCAGTGCTCGGGAATGAGGCGCTCGGCCGGAAACGCAGCGACCGACACGGACGGCGTGACCAGCAAGTCATACCGCTCGAAGAAGGCGCGAACCCTGTCGTAATAAAGCAGCCTTTGCCCCGCGGCACGGCTGTACGCTTCCGCGCTGAATTGCCGGCCATAGTGAATCATCGCAACCAGTCCCGGATCCATGCGATCGCCCCACTGCTTTTCAAGTTCGCCGTACATCGCGGCAAGCGTCACTGAAAACAGGCAATACTCCATCTGCGTCGGGTCGCCCCAACCGGGGTCCACTTCCTCGACGATGCACCCGGCCTCCTCGAACGCCTTGACCGATTCGCGCACCGGCGTCGCGACCTCTTCGTCAACCTTCAGGTAACCGAGGTCGGGGCTGAACCCGACCTTTAGTCCGGCGATACCTTCATCGAGCCGGGCAACGTAGTCTTCGGGAACCGCGTCGATGGTGGTCATGTCGCGATCATCCGGGCCGGCGATTGCCCTGAGCATCAACGCCGAGTCGGCCACAGTGCGACTGATCGGGCCAACGTGTGAAATCAGTCCGTTCTGCGGCATCGGAAAATATGGCACTCGGCCGTGTGACGGCTTGATGCCGTACACACCGCAAAATGCCGCGGGCATGCGAATCGAGCCCGCCCCGTCAGAGCCCTGGTGCACGGGACCAATGCCGGCAGCGGCGCACACCGCAGCACCGGCGCTGGAAGCACCGGCGTTCATGCCGTGCTTCCATGGATTGTGCGTGATCCCTGTCAGCGGGCTGTTACTCACGCCGGACCAGCCGAACTCGGATACCGTGGTCTTGCCAATGGAGATCATCCCGGCGCTACGCATTCGCTCGACGTGTGCGTGGTCGATCTCCGGAATACGCCCGGCAAACACATGCGAGCCGGCCATGGTGCGCACGCCCTTTGTGAGAGCCAGATCCTTTATGGTGGTAGGTATGCCGTGCAAGGGCGGCAAGCTTTCACCGCGCATGACCATCGCTTCGGCTGCCCGCGCCCGGTCGAGCGCAGCGTCGAAGGTGGTGGTGCAAATGGCGTTGAGCTGCGGATTCAGCGCTTCGGCGCGCGCAATGGTCGCTTTCATCAACTCAACCGGTGAAAGTGACTTGTCGCGGATGCGCGCGGCAAGCTCGGTTGCGGGCAAGTAGTGCAATCGGCTGTCAGTCATCTTTGCTAATCCTCTGGCGCAACAGGCCCGCTCGCGCGACCGCGGCGGACATCGCCCGCGCAGCCGCTCCGTTGGGCACGACCATTGAGAACGCGGTGCGCACCGGGATTGCGTTCAGCCCAGTTTCCCTGACTCGTAGAGCTCCGCCACCGACTCGGTAACGACCTGGTCCTCGACCGGTTTCAATCCGCTGACACCGACTGCGCCGACCACCGCACCGGCTTTGTCCTTCAGAAGGTTGCCGCCCGGCAGTGCCGTCATCAAGGGATCGCAAAAGTATCCGATGTCTATGTTGTCGGACCGCAGCCGCTCCAGAAACGCGTCCGTGGACATGCCCATGCGCGTGGCCGTGTGCGCCTTTTGCTGGGAAATCGCGATGCTTCTGATCGGTGCGCCATCCATTCGCGCAAAGGCGATCTGGAAGCCGTTGGCATCGCATACCGCAACGCAAACGGGGCGCTTGAACTCGGTCTGTGCTTTTTTTATCGCGTGCTGCAAACACTTGTTTGCCGATTCGAGACTGATTCCCGACATATGCTCTCCTCCCAGGAAAAGACGTTGAAATTATGGGATGCTACTGGCGACCCGCGACCGGTGGCAGCGAGGTCAGCATCGCGGACTGCTGCCGGACAATTTCCCGGCGCTTCATTTCGAGATACTCTTCGCGTTCCATTTCGCGCAACTGTAGCGGATAGCGCTCGGAGGCGTCGAACCAGTCCGACAACCGCCTGTCGACCTGTTGCGGGGAAGGCACGGACAAGGCTCCGAGGTAGGCTTCGATCGCCAGGTAGTAGCGCATGGCATTGCGTTCGATGGCTCCGCGCATGCCGTCGACATAGCGAGGCTGTCCATCGGTCTCCTCGCCTTCGACGGAGAACCCCACTTTCTTGCGACCCAGCGTAGCGAGGTAGGCTTTCATTGCCAGCTCGCTGGCCGTGCCGAAATCGTAGGCGTAAGACAGCTGGATGAAAGTGCGCCCGCCCGTCACCGGCGCTGCCTGCAAGACGATCCGGTAATTGCTGGTATTCAACGGCCCTTCTGCGGAACCCAGCTGCACATGCAGGAACTGCGGCGAGCGGCTGATCTCGCGGAAAGTAAAGTTGACCTGATAGGTCTTGCGAAGCGGCTGGTCGAACTTCCGGCCAATACGAACATCCAGCACCGGCGAATTGCCGTTCACGCCCACCTGACAGAACTTGACGTTGAAGTGCAGTATCAGCACGTCGCACCAGTTAGGTGCCGTTGCCAGTGCAGCCGTGGCCATGGCGAACGGATAATCCACTACGGCATAGACGTCGCCGCTTGCGCTGCCGTCCCGGACGCGGGAATCAATGTGTATCGGCCGCCGGAACCCGGTATCGAGCAACGCATTGCGCAGCGAGTCGTATTTTGCATGCAGCGCGGCGGCCGGCTCGACGGCAATTGCCTGCACATGCCACAAACTTGCGGCTGCCGACAAGACCATCAATACGGCGGCCGCAAAGGCGTGTTCGAGCTTCCCGGGCCACCGCATCACGCCACACCCCGATTGCGCCGGCCACTCATCGCACTGTCCTGTTTGGCAAAGTCATCCGTACATTGTAGTACGTCAATGAGCCGTGACCCGGGCCCCGTCAGGCTCATCGCAAAAGCCCGTGCTTACACGCATCATTCCTCGCCACCGGTCAACCCGTCGCTGCCGTAACGGCTGGCCGGGCCGGGCCCATCGGTTGCCAGCCGTCCGCCCTCTCCGAAATGCCCTTTCCCGGGGACGAAATTGACCTCGACGCGAATGCCGTCCGGATCCTCGAAGAGGATCGAATAATATCCGGGCGCGAACTGGTCGCCCGCCTCCGGCGGGTGGACGACAGTGGCGGCAAGTTCTTTCTCCACGAACCCGTAGATGGTGTCGACGTCTTCACGGCTGCGCGCCCGGAAGCAGAAGTGATGCAGTCCGCAGCGGTCCTGGTCGAAGGCCTGATTGCGCTTGTTCGGCGGTGCCAGCCTGACGAGGATTCCGGTGCGGCTGCCGACGCAATAGCGCACGTCGCCTCCGCGGATCAGTGTTTTCATTTCCAGGTAGTTGCAAAGCCGTTCCCAGAAAACCAGTGATGCGGGACTGTTCACCGTCATCTGGATGTGGGCGATGCCGTTGACAGCGACGCTCATGACGCCTGCCTGCGCGGGCGGCATCGTTTCGCCCCGGAACGGCAGAACGGAAAAACTGTACTCATGTCAGTGCCCTTTCGCTGGCAGTCTGTCTGTGTGATGGCGCATTGTCGCAAGTCTGGGCGACGGTTGCATACGCCATCCTGCGGATGCCGACCGCCGAACGGCCCGCGAACACGTTGTGAGCCGCTTCGAGTTCGGGCTATGCTCTGCTTCGCTGGCATCAGGGGCAATGGAACCCGGTGACGGCCAGCCAGACCGGAAGGAGTTCCCTCCCGGGAACGACCAACGACCAGAGAAAATGGATCAGTGATGATATTCAAGAGCCCGCACCCCGACGTGACCATTCCGGACGTGAGCGTTCCCGAGTTCGTGCTGCGGCACGCGACGCGGCTTGGCGACAAACCCGCCATCATCGAGGCGACCAGCGGACGAACACTGACCTATGCGCAGCTCGCGGCAGACGTTCGCAAGCTGGCAGCCGGACTTTCGGCGCGGGGCTTCGGCAAGAAAGACGTGCTTGCGATCTACAGCCCGAACGTTCCCGAGTACGCTGCGGTGCTGCTCGCGGTCAACTCGCTGGGCGGAATCTGCACAACGGCCAACCCGCTCTACACCGCGGGCGAACTTGCCAAGCAGCTAGACGATTCGGGCGCACGTATTCTGGTGACGGTGCCGCCGTTTCTCGACAAGGCAAGGGAAGCCGCCGGCAAGGCCGGTGTCAAGGACATCTTCGTCATCGGCAAGGCCGACGGTGCCGGTTCGCTATCCGAACTGATGCAAACCGCGGGGGATCCGCCCGCGGTAAAAATCAATCCCGCGGAAGACCTCGCGGTGCTGCCGTATTCGAGCGGCACCACAGGCCTGCCCAAAGGAGTGATGCTGACCCATCGCAACCTCGTCACCAACATGCGTCAGTGCGAGGGCATGGAAAGCTTCGAGAGCTTCTTGGAGCACGACGTCGTTCTGGGTGTCCTGCCTTTCTTTCACATCTACGGGATGGTGGTCGTGCTGCAAATGACACTGGCAAAAGGCGGCACCATCATCACCATGCCACGCTTCGATATGGAAGAATTTCTTGCGGCGGTCGCCAAGTACAGGATCTCGGTCGCGCCGCTGGTGCCGCCCATCGTGCTGGGTCTGGCGAAACACCCGGCGGTGGACAACTATGACCTGTCGAGCCTGCGCATCATCATGTCGGGTGCCGCACCTCTGGGCGAAGCGCTCGCCCGTGAAGCGGGTGCGCGCATCGGCTGCAAGCTGGCGCAGGGTTACGGCATGACTGAAGCAAGCCCGGTGACACACCTTACGCCGACCACTAACCCGGGCTACAAACTCGGCTCGCTGGGCATGCCGGTGCCGAACACCGAGGTAATGATCGCCGACCCGGAAACCGGCAAACCGCTGGGACGCGGCGAACATGGGGAAATCTGGATTCGCGGACCGCAGATCATGAAAGGTTACCTCGGCCGCCCGGAAGCCACTGCTGAAAGCATCGACGCCGACGGCTGGTACCACAGCGGAGACATCGGCTACGTCGATGACGACGGATACTTTTTCGCGGTAGACCGCATGAAGGAGCTGATCAAGTACAAGGGCATGCAGGTGGCGCCCGCCGAACTCGAAGCGTTGCTGGTTACCCACCCGGCGATTGCCGATGCGGCGGTCATTCCGGTATCCGACGAGGAAGCCGGCGAATTGCCCAAAGCATACGTGGTGCTGCGCGCCGGGCAGTCACTCGACGCGGAAAGCCTGATGGACTTCGTATCGGGCCAGGTCGCACCGCACAAACGGATACGGCTGGTCGAATTCGTCGAGCAGATTCCGAAATCGGCTTCCGGAAAGATTCTGCGCCGGGTGCTGATTGATCAGGAGCGCGCCAGGGCGAAAGGCTGAGGGGC
>LJTS01000134.1 GCA_001304425.1 Betaproteobacteria bacterium SG8_40 | reverse complement strand
TTTTGCGGGTCACCCACGAAGCCCCGTCACGTTGAATGTGGACACCGGTTTCAGAAACCCTTTCAGCTCCCGCTCTCCCGTATCTTCGCTTTCAACCAAATCCTGCACCGACGTCAGCACTCGCCGTGATATTAGAATCTGTCCTGGCGCAGCATCGCCGCACAGGCGTGCCGCCAGGTTGGTGACGGTGCCGATGGCGCCGTAATCGAGCCTGCCTTCGAAACCGATGGCACCAATAGTGGCGTACCCCTGAGCGATCCCGGCGCCGAAATCCAGATCGAAGCCGCGCTCGCGCCAGCGCTGTGAAAGCTCCACCAGTTGCACGCGCATGTCGAGCGCCATGCGTACAGCGCGTTGCGGCGCGTCCGGCACCGGCACCGGATCGTTGAAGAACACCATCATGCCATCCCCGGTAAACCGCTCCAGCGTGCCCTCGTGCGCGAGTATGATCTCGCCCATGCGCGCGTGGTAGTCGCGCAGCACATTCATCACCTCTTCCGGCTCCGCAGTCTCTGCAAACGCGGTAAACCCGCGCAAATCGATGAACACGACGGTAATCTCGCGCCGGTGACTGTTGAGCGGATCATCGGCACCGCCGTTGAGTATCAATTCGGCGAGCTGGGGCGAGAAGAATCGTTTCAACCGGCCAAGGTTCTCGAGTTGGTCGACCTGCCGCCTCACCCGCTCTTCCAGCGTCCGGTTCGCCTCATCGAGTTGATCGTGAAGTGATTTGATGCGCAGCAACGAGCGGACACGTGCCAGCAATTCCGGCTGATTGATCGGCTTGGCGAGAAAATCGTCGGCACCTGCCTCGATACCCTTCACACGCTCTTCGCTGGGGTCCAGCGCCGTCACCATCACCACCGGCAGCATCTGCGTTGCCGGATTGGCCCGGATGCGCCGACACACTTCATAGCCGCTCATGCCGGGCATGACGACGTCAAGCAGCACCAGATCGGGATGGTTGTTCTCGATGCGGTCCAGCGCCTCCTGCCCGGACGACGCCACCTCCACCGTATAACCTTTGACCGTCAGCAAATCGGCGAGCAACTTCACATTGCGGGGCGTATCGTCAACAACAAGAATACGAGACGTCATGGGGTCTTTCGGTGTTTGTCAGGCATCCAGGTCTTTGTCAGCCGCCAAGGTTTTTATCAGGCGCCAAGGTCTTTGCCAGCCGCCACGGTCTTTATCAGGCACCAAGGCCTTTGCGGATCGACTCGGTTTCGGCCGATGGTTTCGTATTCAACACGATGGACAATATCTCCTGGCATCGGCGGTAGATGTTGATTGCTTCTGCCGGCTCACCCTGTTCGCGGTAAACAATCATCAACCTCCGGTAAATCGCCTCAGCGAGGTTATCGAGTTCGAGTGCCCGCAAATACAGCGTTGCCGCCTGCTCGAGCTGGTTGCGTGCCTCGAGCACGCCGCCGAGCGCGATCACTGTACGGACGAACTTGGCGCGCAAGCGGTCCCGCGCTGCGACAGCCCATGGATCCTGTGATTCGCGATCGAGAAAATGGCCCGCGTACAGTTGCGTCAACTGCGCCGCCAATGCGGCTAAGTCAGCTTTTTGCAAAGCATCGTTCTCGCGTGTTGCCGCTTCGATACGGGCAACGAGCTCTTCCAGTTGCCAGGTGTCAATCCGGCACAGCGATGGATCAAGCGACAACCGACCTTCCGACACCGACAGCAGATCGGGGACGCCAAGCAGCTTGCGCAAACGGTAAAGCGTGCTGTCGAATGACACTTTCGCACTATCGCCTTCCGCGTCCGGCCAGAGCAGACCGGTCAGGATGCCGATCTCGACGGATTCGCCACCAAGCGCGATCAGAATCCGCAGCAAATCGAGCGGTTTTTTCTGCGCCTTGCGGCTGAACGAGAGCGGTTCCCCATGCACCCTGATCGAGAACTGACCGAGCGTGCGAACCTGCAGTGGCTCCGGCGTAGCGTCCGACATGGTGGTCGCGGCCTTGAGGCCGGTGACGCTGTACGCGGATACCGGGCGCGCGAATCCGTCCATGTTCACCTCGGGTGCCTCTTTCGCCTCCACCAGGTCCTCCACCAGCGCGAACACCGGTGCCGTCACGAGAATCTCCCCGGGTGGCGCCTCGGTACACAGCCTTGCAGCAAGGTTGGTAACGCGTCCGATCACGCCGTAGCCCAGCCTTGCTTCGTAGCCGATCGCACCAATCGTTGCGTAGCCGTGCGCTATGCCGATACCGAGTGATACGTCATGGCCACGCCGGTGCCAGTCCTGCATCAAGCGCCCGAACCGTTCCTGCATATCCGCAGCCATCCTGACCGCTCTGGCGGCCGGATCCTCCACCATGACCGGATCGTTGAACACGACCATCATGGTGTTACCCGTGAGTTGCTCCAGCGTGCCGCCGTGGAATTCGATCGCCTCGCCCATCTCCTCATGGTAGCCGCGCAATACGGTCATCACTTCTTCGGGTTCGGAGGTGTCGGCAAAAGCCGTGAAACCCCGGAGATCAACCAGCGCCACCGTGACTTCCCGCCGCCGGGTCGTCAGCGGATCGTCGAACTCGCCATTGACAATCAGTTCAGCCAGCGGCGGGGCGAAAAAGCGCTTGAGCTGAGCCAGCCGCTGCAACTGGTCGACCTGCTCCTGCACGCGTTGCTCTAGACCGCTGTTGAGCACGGTCAATTCTGCCGCTTGCGACTGAACCGTGTCGTAGAGGCTCTTGATTCGCAGCAGCGAGCGCACGCGTGCCAGCAATTCAGGCCTGTTGATCGGCTTGGTCAGAAAATCATCCGCACCGGCTTCCAGGCCCTTGATTCGCTCTTCGGTTGGATCCAGCGCCGTCACCATGATGACCGGCAGCACCCCGCCGGCGGAATCGGCACGAATGCGTTCGCATACCTGGTAACCATTGAGGCCCGGCATCACGACGTCGAGCAGCACCAGATCGGGTTTGTTGGCTTCGATGCTGGCGAGTGCCTCTTCGCCGGACGCGGCACGCAGCACTTCGTAACCGGCTACCTCCAGCAAATCGGCCAGCAGTTTCCGGTTTGCCGGTATGTCATCGACAACAAGGATGAGTGCGGGGTCGTTCATTCACGCGCGCGCCCGTGCCCGAGCGTGCCCTCAATTGGCTTCGTCACGAACCCCCTCGTCGAGTTTCTTGCGAACCACTTCGAGGAAACTGGCGATGTCGATCGGCTTCGGCAAATATCCGTCGAACCCCGCGGCCAGTATTTCACGTTGATTCTGCTGCATCGCCGAGGCAGTCACCGCGATCACCGGGAGGGCCCGGGTGACCGGATCCTCCCGCAGCCGTTGCAAGGCCTCTATTCCGCTGATGCCGGGCAATTGTATGTCCATCAGAATCAGCGCCGGAAGTTGCTCATGGGCCATACGCACGCCGTCCTCCCCGGTTTCGGCCTCAATGGTGCGGTAGCCCTTCGCCTGCAGAACGTCGCGCACCAGCTTGCGATTCAGTGGCTGGTCTTCGACGACAAGAATGAGTTCCCCGTCCATTGCTCCGGTCCTTTCAGTTAACCCCGTAGTCCTGACTCACCCGCTGGATTTTGCCATCGGCCATTGAAGCCAACGGTAGCGTGAATGTGAACGTCGCACCCTTCCCTATGCTGCTGTCGACCCAGAGACGTCCACCGTGCAACTCGACGAATTTTCGCGCAAGGGTCAGACCGAGCCCCGTGCCTTCGTGCTTACCGTCATGATCTACTCCGCCTTGCCTGAACTCCTCGAATATCGCCTCGTGATCCTCAGCGGCAATACCGATCCCGGTATCCCTGACCGCAATCCGGGCGGCGCCATCAGCGACCTCGGCCACGATGTCTATCGTTCCTCCGTCCGACGTGAACTTGACCGCATTGGACAGCAGATTGAGGAGGATCTGACGGACCTTTCGTTCATCCGCCTCGATTTCCCCGAGGCGCTCGTCAAGCGAAAGGTTCAGCGTCAGTCCGTGGCGAGCGGCGCGCTCGCGAAGCAGCGTCAACGTACCGTCAATGGTGTTCGGAAGGTCGAAGCGGCTGAGCTCGAGCTCCACCTTGCCAGCCTCGATCTTGGACAGGTCAAGGATGTCGTTGATGAGGGAAAGCAGGTGGCGGCCGGAGTCACGAATGTCGCGCACGTACTCCAGTTGCTTGTCGTTGAGTTCGCCGAACATTTTTTGCTCCAGCACTTCCGAAAAACCGATCACGGCATTCAGCGGTGTGCGCAACTCGTGCGACATGTTGGCGAGGAATTCCGACTTGTGCCGGCTGGCGATTTCCAGCTCGCGGCTCTTTTGCTCGATCTCGCGGAACAGCCGCGCGTTCTGGATTGCCTGGGTGGACTGCGCAGCGAAGGTTTGCAGCACATCGACAAGCTCTTTCGGAAACTCGCCGACGGAATTACGCGAAACGACAAGGCTGCCGAGAATCCGGGTTTCTCGCAGCAGCGGTACAGCCAGCACCGAACGCATGCCCGCCTCCATGCTCGCTTCCTGCAGCGGGCCACCGTATGCGCCCTCGGTGCGCATATCCGGAATCTGGACCGGCGCACGCAGCATTGCCGCCCTGCCCGTGGCCCCTTCGTCGAAAGCCAGCGGCGTAGCCAGAACGGTACTGACCAGGTCGGGGGTGAACCCGTAAGTGGCGCGCGGCTGGAACACCTTGTTGCTCTCGTCGTACTCGTAAACGGCCCCGCCATCCGCGCCCGACAGCTCGACCGCACGCGTGACGATCGCCGGCAGTACTTCCTGGAGATCGAGTGATGAATTGACCGCCTGGCTGACTTCCGAAAGCGAGCGTAGCTGCTTGACCGACTGCGCCAGGTCCCAGGTGCGCAGTTGCAGGTCCTCGAACAGGCGGGCATTCTCGATCGCGATGATCGCCTGGTCCGCAAACGTCTGCAAAAGGGCGATCTGTCGTTCCGTAAACGGCAGCACTTCCGTCCGGCGAATGATGATCGCGCCAATAGCCACACCGTCCCTGAGCAGCGGTCTGGCGAGAATGGTGCGGTATCCGGTGGCTTTCTGGAACGGCCGTGCGTCCGGAAACTCCGAATCCATGACTTCGAGAATATCCGCGACGTGCACCATGCTCTTGTTGATGACCGCACGTCCGGTCACCGTCGTGTTCCGTACGGGGATGGGGTGCGTCGGCAAGCTTCCCGTTGCGGCAACCGGCCGCAGAACCTCGCCGTTTACGCGATATATCGCCGAGTCAGTCGCCGCGCAGAGCCGCGCTGCGGTATCTGCGACCGTGATCAGCACCGATTCAAGATCAGCTGGCGAACTGCTGATCGCCCTGAGAATATCGGCAACCGCCGTCTGCTGCTCAAGCGTTTCCGTCAAATCCCGCGTACGTTCTTCGACCTTGCTTTCCAACTGCGCATGCGAGTCCTGTAGACGTTTGCTCATCGCGTTGAATTCCTTGGCCAGCGCTCCCAGCTCGTCTCCGCTACTCACGGCGATTCTGTGATCCAGCGCACCGGCACCAATGCGTCCCGCCCCTTCCCGCAGGACCTGGATCGGCGCAACCATGCGCCGGACAAGATACAAACTCGCCGCCGTCGAAACGGCGACGCCCGCCAGCACGAGCAACACGGTGCGCAGGATCGATGCGTACAGGGGCGCAAATGCCTCGCCAATAGGAAGGTCCACGAACACCGTCCAGTTCAACGGTGCAATGGCGGCATGCGCAGACAGAACGGCTCTGTCATCAAGATCCCGGCCGATGATCGCTTCGGGTGCCGCGCTCGCGTCCGGATTCTCCATGACATCTCTTACTTGCTGCAGCAAGGACATGTCCGTCTTCTGCAAAACGACGCTGATGTCCGGGTGGGCAATCAGCCTGCCCTGTTCGTCCACGACATATGCGCTGCCGCCATTGCCCACTTTGAGATTCGAGACCACATCCCAGATAAATTTGAGGTTTGCTTCAGCGATAACGACGCCCGCATCTTCTGCCGCTCCGGCCATCGCTATGGTCATGTAGGGCTCGGACTCCTTGCGAAAGTAGATGGGGCTGAAGTAGGTTTGGCGCGTCATCGCCTGAACGAACTGGGCATCACCGGAGACGTCCTTGTCGCTCCCGATGACGTCCATCGCTAGGCGTGATACACGCAATTGTTCGCGGCCCAAGGGGTTGATGTGGCTGATCTCGGTAATTGCCGGTGACTGGCGCAGCAGTCGCAAGGAGTCGAGGCGCCGCTGATCGATTGCGGCTCCGGGTGCACCCCATGCCGTTTGGGCGATCCAGGACAGATCGTGTTCGAGAGTCCGCACGAATTGCTCGATCCTGATAGCCGCCGCCACCGCTTTTTCATGCTGTATTCGGGCCAGCGCGGACTTGTTTTCCTGATAGGAGAAGTAGATCTGCACCAGACCGCTGATGACCAGCGCCCCGCTGACAAGGACCACGAGCGGGACCGAGTACTTGGCAAAAAGGCTGCCGCGCCCGCTCATCTGATCAATTCGTCCGCTCTTACCAGTATTGATTGTGGCACGGTGACGCCGAGCGTCTTTGCGGTTCTCAGATTCACACTGAGCTTGAGTTTCGATATTTGCTCTACCGGCAGCTCGCCCGCAATCGCACCCTTGAACAACCGGTCAACAAAATAAGCCGAGCGCTCGAAGGGAAAATAGGTGTCGGAGCCGTACGACAGCATCCCACCCGCTTCGGTGATCGCGTCGAGGTCGGTGATGGTTGGCAGCCTCGCTGCCAGGGAAGATGCCGCGATCGTCGATCGATGCACGTAAAACAGTGGCGACCACATCATCATGACGGCACCCGCGCCGCTCTGCCTTGCCCTCGTGAACGCAGCCCCGATGTCTGCAGGGCTTTCAACCTCCATCAACCGAAGCCGCACCTTCAGCAGTCTGGCAGCATTCTCCAAATCACCCAGTTGCCGCTTGCCGAATGCCTTGTCACGAATAACCGCTACACGCGAAACACCGGGCAGGGTTTCCTTCAGAATTTCCAGCCGCTTTCCGGTCAGCGCCGAATTGACGTTGAAGATTCCCGTCACATTCCCGCCCGGGCGCCGGTAGCTGTCGATCCAGCCCAGCGACACCGGGTCGTCGGTATAGCCAACCATCACAACCGGTATTGTCGACGTCAGCTGATTGACGGCGCGTAGCGCCAGTTCATTGACCAACACGATCACGTCGGCCGGCAGACTCACCAGTTCCTGTGCGAGCGCCGGAACCCTGTCGAGTTGGCCCTCAGCCGAGCGCACTTCGAATCTGATATTCCTGCCGTCTTCGTAGCCAAACTGGCGGAGACCTTTGCGCAAGGCCTTTACCACCTTGTCGTCAACGGGCGGATGCGTAATCAGCATCCCAACCACCGGAACCCGCTGCGATTGTTGCGCTACCGATCGCCCCGTGAAGGGGGCCAAATTCAGAGCCGCGAGAATCCGTAGTGCCGTGCGCCGGTTCATCGGATCATCTCGTCTGCCCTGAGCGCGATCGATTGCGGGATCACAATGCCCA
>LJTS01000133.1 GCA_001304425.1 Betaproteobacteria bacterium SG8_40 | reverse complement strand
CCAGGTCCGGGCCTGCCGGCGAGGTCGGCACCAAGCCGGCGCGGCGCAACTCCGTGGTTGCCGGTGACCGGATAATACTTGACTGATCGTTCCATATAGGATTTAATGCCGGGCATGGGACGAACCAAACAATTCAACCGGCAGGCTGCGCTGGACAACGCCATGCAGGTGTTCTGGGCAAAGGGCTATCACGCGACCAGCGTCCAGGACCTGGTCGACGAGATGGGGGTCAACCGCCAGAGCCTGTATGACACCTTCGGTGGCAAGCACGAGTTGTTCGAAGCGGCGCTCGACCGCTATCGCGAACTGCAGTCGTTGCCGATCCGGCGTGCGCTCGAGCAGGAGGGCGCCGTCGGAGACGTGTTGCGGGGGTTCTTCCAGGGCCTGATAGCGAAGCTGATCGAGAGCGGCGGCAAGGGCTGCATGATGGTCAACAGCACGACTGAACTTGCTTCACAGGACGAACGCGTGTTCGGTGCGTGTTCGGCCAACACGCGCCAGCTGGAAGCGGCCTTTACCGGCCTGCTGGTTCGGGCGCAGCAAGCCGGCGAGATTCCGGCGGACCGCTCGCCGGTCCAGCTCGCGCGTTTTCTGCTGTCGACGATCAATGGCCTGACCGTGACAGCCAAGGCGACGCGGGATCCCGCGGTTTTGAATGACGTGGCAGAGGTGGCGCTGTCGGCGCTTGGCCTCTGATTTTTTTTGTTTGTATTAGACCAATCGTTCCAAAAAAGGAGATACTCAGTGAAAAAGCTTCAAGACAAGGTAGCAGTGATCACCGGCGGCACCACAGGCATCGGACAGGCGGCGGCCAGGCTGTTTCATGATCATGGTGCCCGAGTGTTTATCACCGGGCGTAATGACAAGACCCTGGCCGAGGCGAAGACGCATCTTCCGGCCGACATCACGGCGATTCGCTCCGATGCTTCGAACCTGGACGATATCGACGCGCTCGCCGCGGAACTCAAGAAGAAAGCCGGCCGGGTCGATGTCCTGTACGTCAATGCCGGAATAGCCAGGTTCATGCCGTTTGAGTCCATCACGCCGGAACTGTTCGACGAGATGTTCAATATCAATGTCCGCGGCGCCTACTTCACGATCCAGAAACTGTTGCCGTTGATGGGCGAAGGCAGTTCGATCGTGTTGACGACATCGATCGCGGCCGACCTTGGCATGGCAACATCGAGCGCCTACGGCGCAACCAAGGCGGCGTTGTCGTCACTTGCCCGCACCCTGTCCAACGAACTGGCACCGCGCGGCATTCGCATCAATGAGGTCAGCCCGGGCCCGATCGAGACACCGATCTACGACAAGCTCGGCATGCCTGCGGACCAGGTTGACGGCTTCAAGGGAATGATGTCGGAGCTGGTGCCGGTCAAGCGGTTCGGGTCGGCCGAGGAAGTCGCGAAAGCCGCACTGTTTCTGGCGTCGGCCGATTCGAGCTATCTGCTCGGAGCCAAGATCCGGATTGACGGTGGCTTTGCCCTGAACTGATCGGCGCAAGTCGTGTGTAACCGAAGCAAGGCGGGCGCTCGCCAGTGACTGTCCGTACGCCGCGGGTACCCCCCGGCGGCGGACAGAAACCGATCGCCTCCGCAATCATGTGAAGAACTTACCAAGGAGAACAGCGTGAAAAAAATACTTGTTGCTGTAACCGTATTGACAGCGATCCACCTGGCGCCGGTGTCCGCAGCCGAGAGAGACGTTATCGAGAGAGCGAGACTCGCGTTCTCTGAGCAACTTCGTTTGGCTTGCTCGGTCAACGGCGAATACGGCTGGATTGCCGAACATGCCGTATATCAGTATCCGCTTGCCGGCATCGACATGACACTGCGGGTTGAAGGTCGCGACGCAGTTGCGAACCACCTGCGCGAAACATCAGAGATCGAACCGGCGACGCAGGTCGAGAACATCGCTTACTACCCGACACTGGACCGGAACATCGTCTTTGTGCAGTACGACCGTGTGTCGCATGGAGAAAGCGTTGAACGTCGGCCGATCGTGGCGATCATCGAGATGCGCGGCGATCAGATCGTGAAGTTCACGCAATTGAACGGGGCGCGCGAAACCCTTCAGGCAGTGAACGCCGTTTCCGGCGCTATTCGCTGAACCCCTCTCGTTCGGTCCGGGGGGGACGATACTGCCCAGCAGTTCGGCGGGCCTGATCATTCTCAAGCACACAGGAGCACCAGATGCAAGCCGTAGAAAAACGTGTCGTCGTTGTCCTGGCGGATATCAGCGGATACACGCGGTTCATGACCGATAGTCAGATGTCTGCGATCCACGGACAGCAATACATCACATATCTGATCGAGTCGCTGCTCCGGGAAGTCGACGTTCCGCTGAAGTTGCAGGAAATAGAAGGCGATGCGCTGTTTCTGTACGCCGAGGACCCGGGAAGCGATGAAGAATGGGTGGCGGTTCTGGCACAGATTCCCGCAATGCTGCAGCGATTCTTCAATGCGTTCTATCAGGGAACGGTTCTGGGTGCGGAGGCGACGCCGTGCAAATGCGCAGTCTGCCGGAATCGCGACGAACTGGCGCTCAAGATCATCGTCCATACCGGTACGGCGGTGTTTCACCGCATCGGTGGTTTCGACAAGGTGTCCGGCCCGGACGTAATTCTGGCGCATCGGTTGCTCAAGAACACGGTTCCCGACAAGGAATACCTGTTGATGAGCGAGGCGGCCTACAAAGCCATCGGCCAGGCAATGGACGGCCCGTTCCTGCGTGGCAAGGAGTCATACGACGGATTCGCCGATGTCATTACGTTCGTTCGATTCAACGGCGATATCAAGGAGCAGCATCTGAACTCGTTGTACAGATTGCCACCGGCATCGCTGGTCATGCGCGGGCAGGGTTACGCGATCTCGGCCATGGCAAGTTTTTTTCCTGCACTGGTCCGGCAGCTTCGTTCCCCTGCCGTGAAAGCGCCCTGGACCAGCCAGTTGGGATTTGCGGTAATGGGGGTTTTGATGTTCCCGGTCATGGCGGTGATGTACATGATCAGGGCGCCGCGGCGGCTGCTGACTCATCGGCTTCGGCATAACTACTTGCCGATCGGAAAGGCGGAATCGGTCTGATCGGCCATCCGCCTGGTTGCGCCGGTTGGCTTGCCGCCCCGACGCGAGCCTGATGGCGAATGCTGGCCGTCAGGCGGGCGCCGGCAGCCGGCGCACACCGGTGCCGCCCAATTGCGGTTGTTTCGCGTCCGCCCGACCTTGTTCAGTATCTGCTTGCGTTATTGAGCTGTTCGAGCTGGGCTGCAGTCAGATGAAGTTGCGTCGCTGCGAACAACTCCTCGAGCTGAGGCAGTGACGTGGCGCTGGCGATCGGCGCGGTGATTCCCGGTTGTGCCATCAGCCAGGCGATTGCCACGCGCGCCGGTTTCGATGCGGTTTCGCTGGCGACGCTGTCCAGTGCGCCGAGAATGCTGGTGCCCCGTTCGTTCAGGTATTTCTTGACCATGCGCGCACGCGGCTTGTTCTCCAGGTCCGCTTCCGAGCGATATTTTCCTGTCAGAAAACCGGCAGCGAGGGAAAAGTAGGGAATCACACCGACCTGGTTGTCGACGCAGACCTGTTGCAGCCGCGTTTCGAAATCCGCGCGGTCATACAGGTTGTAGTTGGGCTGCATCGATTCGTAACGCGGCAGATTGTGTTGCTCGCTGACGGAAAGCGCTTCCTCGAAGCGCTCGGCGCTGTGGTTTGAAGCGCCGATTACCCGGACCTTGCCTGCCTCGATGAGTTCCTGGTAGGCGCCGAGTGTGTCGGCCAGCGGCGTTTCCTGGTCATCGACGTGCGACTGGTACAGATCGATATAGTCGGTTTGCAGTCTTTGGAGCGAGTCTTCGACCGCGCTGCGGATATATGCCGGTGCGAGACCTTTCTTGCCCGGCCCCATTTCCATTCCGAGTTTGGTGGCGATGACGACCTGACCGCGCTTGCCACTGCGCTTGAGCCATTTGCCGATAATGCGTTCCGACTCGCCGCCTTCGTTCCCCGGTGCCCAGCGCGAGTACATGTCGGCGGTGTCGATGAAGTTGAATCCCTCGCTGACGAAGCGGTCCAGCAGTTGCATCGAGGTGTTCTCGTCGGCGGTCCAGCCGAAAACGTTGCCGCCGAATGCGAGAGGGGAGACCTCCAGACCGGAGCGGCCGAGCTTGCGAAATTTCATGATTGTTTCCTGGTCATTTGAATAATTGGTTATGTAAGTAATGGGTTACGTAAGTAATGCGCCATGAAAGCAATTTGTCGTGTGAATGATTGGCCGGGTCTGTAAAGAGTCAGGCGGATTCCGGCGCTCTTCGCATCGGCTTGTGGAGTTTGACCGGCGCGGCGCGCTTGCGGCGCATGCGAATGTTGAGCATTTCCACAACCACCGAGAATGCCATGGCGAAATAGATGTAGCCCTTCGGTACGTGAACGTCAAAGCCTTCTACCATGAGCGTGACGCCGACCAGGATCAGGAACGACAAGGCCAGGATCTTCACCGTCGGGTGCCGGTCGACGAAGTCGCCGATTGGTTCGGCGGCAATGAGCATGACGCCGACGGCAAGGATGATGGCGATCGCCATGATCGAGACATGGTCAACGAGACCTACGGCGGTAATGACCGAGTCAAGCGAGAAGACAATGTCCAGAACGGCGATCTGCGCCAGCACCATTCCCAGGCTCGCGACCACCACGGCCTTGCCGTTTTCTTCCACACCTTCGAGGCTGTTGTGAATCTCGTGTGTTGCCTTGGCCAGCAGGAACAGCCCGCCGCCAATGAGGATGATGTCCCGTCCCGATATCTCCTGCCCAAGCACGGAAAACCAGGGCTCGGTGAGTCCCATGACCCAGGAGATGGAGAACAGCAGCGCCAGCCGCGCGACCATGGCGAGTCCGAGTCCGACGCGCCGCGCGAACTTGCGTTGGTGCTCGGGCAGCCGTCCGACAAGGATGGAAATAAAGATGATGTTGTCCACACCGAGCACGATCTCGAGCGCGGCGAGCGTGCCCAGCGCTATCCAGGCTTCGGGGGAGGCGAACCATTCAAACATGCTGATCTCCTGCTTGGAACAGAGACGCGTTGATGAAGCCCGGCTGTAACCAGGTCGAACGAACCTGCGTGGTCCGGCGTGTTTGGCACAGGAAGAGCCAACCGTGCGGGAACGCGCGCAGTGTACAGGCATTCGTACGCCGGCTGAAATACGTGCCGGCAGGATCGAACCGAAGGGCGCGCAGCGTAGGTTAGACTTGCGCGCAGACAGGAACACGCGATTGCAACCGGAAGCGGGTCTCCGCCGGCACGGCCAAACAGGGGGGAGGATTTGATGGCGACGTATGACTACGTAATTGTTGGTGCCGGCTCGGCTGGCTGTGTGCTCGCCAATCGCCTCAGTGCCAATGGCCGCCATACGGTGCTATTACTCGAAGCCGGGCCGGCCGACCGCAATCCGTGGATTCATGTGCCGATCGGTTACGGAAAGCTCTTTGCCCAACCGAAAGTCAACTGGATGTATCAGTCTGAACCCGAACCGGAACTGAACGGCCGGCGTGTTTTCACGCCACGTGGCAAAGTGCTCGGTGGCTCGAGTTCCATCAACGGACTGGTCTACATCCGGGGGCAGGCGGAAGACTTCGACGAATGGGCGCGGCTGGGCAATACCGGCTGGGGTTTCAAGGACGTGTTGCCGTATTTTCGCAAGTCCGAAGCGTTCCAACACGGCGCCAGCGAATATCACGGCGGGGATGGACCGCTCAATGTCAGCGAACTTCCGGACCGGCACGTGCTGTGTGAGGCGTTCATCGAGGCCGCCGGGAGTATTGGCATCCCGCGCACCGACGATTTCAACGCACACACGCAGGAAGGCGCCGGCTACTACCATGTGACTGCGCGCAACGGCCGACGCTCCAGTACCGCGGTCGCCTATTTGCGCCCGGCGCGCGCGCGGACCAACCTGCGCGTGCTCACCGATGCACTGGTGACCCGCATCGGTTTCGAGCAACAGTGTGCGCGCACCGTCGAATACCATCGCAACGGCAGGCCGTGCAGCGTGCGCGCAGCAAAGGAAGTTCTGCTGTGCGGCGGATCGATCAATTCCCCGCAACTGCTGCAACTCTCCGGAATAGGGCCGGGACAATTGTTGCAGCGCCATGGAATATCGGTCGTGGCGGAAGCGCCGGGTGTGGGCGAGGGGCTGCAAGACCACTTTTACGTGCGCACGATATGGCGTTGCAGCCAGCCGGTTACCATCAATGACGCGCTCGGCAGTTTGAGTGGACGTATCGCCACGGGGCTGCGCTATGCGTTGTTCCGCCGTGGTCCCCTGACCGTAAGCGGTGGTTACGCCGGAGCGTTTACAAGGTCGCGCCCCGATGTTTCGCGTCCGGACATACAGTTTTATCTCATCAACTTCAGCACCGACAAGATGGGAACGACGCTACATGCGTTTCCGGCATTCACCGTTTCGATGTCGCCGTTGCGGCCCGAGTCCAGAGGCAGCGTGCGCATTCGCAGTGCCGACCCGTTTGAGCCGCCGGCCATTCAGTACAACTATCTCAGTGCCGATGCCGACAAGCGTGTCACTGTCGATGGCTTGAAGCGCCTGTACGCGCTGATGAGCGCGCCGGCAATGCGCCCGTATGTGCTCGATCGCCATATGCCGGCACCGGGCGAACTTTCAGATGATGACTGGCTCGGTTACGCGCGTGAGGCCGGGGGCACCGTCTACCACCCGACGACCACCTGCCGCATGGGAGATGACAGCCAGGCGGTTGTCGACGAGCGCTTGCGTGTGCATGGAGTTCGCGGCCTGCGCATTGTGGATGCGTCGGTCATGCCCAACGTGGTGTCGGGCAACAGTAACGCGGCAGTGATCATGATTGCCGAGAAAGCCGCCGACCTGATTCTTTCAGACGCCGACGTTCCGGCCTGACAGGGAGTTTTGCCTGAAAGCGAGCCACGCCAACGCAAGGGCGGCAATCGTCAGTGCCGGAACCATGGCATATTGCACTGTAGCCCAGCCGTAACTGCTGAGCAGCGCGCCCGAACTGAAGGATGCAGCGGCGACCAGTCCGAACACCAGGAAATCGTTCAGGCCCTGTACCTTCGCACGTTCTTCGGCGGAGTGCGCGGTGGCGAGCAGGCTGGTCGCGCCTATGAAGCCGAAATTCCAGCCGACGCCAAGCACGATCAGCGCGCCGTAGAAGTGGCTCAATTCGACGCCGGCGAGGGCGATTGCGCCGCATGCTCCGAGCAGCGCCAGACCCACGGCGATGACCTTGCCGTGCCCGAAACGCACGATCAGAAAACCGGTTACAAAGCTTGGCGCAAACATGGCGAGAACATGAAAGCGCACTACGTCCGCCGCGTGGCCGGGGGTAAAGCCGCACTGCACCATGGCCAGTGGCGTTGACGTCATCACCAGGCTCATCAATGCGAATGAAACCATCGCGCAGAGTACGGCGACAACGACGGTTGGCTGTCGGAA
>LJTS01000003.1 GCA_001304425.1 Betaproteobacteria bacterium SG8_40 | reverse complement strand
CAACGATGGCAAAAGCAACCAGCCGGGTGCGCAAGAAGGTCAAGAAGAACGTGGCGGAAGGCGTCGCACATGTTCACGCGTCCTTCAACAACACGATCATTATGATTACCGACCGTCAGGGCAATGCCTTGTCCTGGGCGACTTCAGGTTCAAGCGGCTTCAAGGGCTCGCGCAAGAGCACGCCATTTGCGGCGCAGGTTGCTGCCGAGCAGGCCGGCCGCGCGGCGCAGGATTGTGGCGTAAAGAACCTCGAAGTGCGCATCAAGGGCCCGGGTCCGGGGCGCGAATCGGCCGTGCGCGCGCTTAACGCCGTCGGATTCAAGATCACCAGCATTTCGGATGTAACGCCGGTTCCGCATAACGGGTGCCGTCCGCCCAAAAAGCGCCGCATCTAAGGAGAGTACACGTGGCCAGAAATCTTGATCCCAAGTGCAGACAGTGCCGCCGGGAAGGCGAAAAACTCTTCCTGAAAGGTGAGAAATGCTTCACTGACAAATGTGCCATCGAGCGCCGTTCTTACGCGCCGGGCCAGCACGGACAGAAGAATGTGCGCATTTCCGACTTTGGCCGGCAGTTGCGCGAAAAGCAGAAGATCCGCCGGATTTACGGTGTGCTCGAACGGCAGTTCCGCAAGGGTTACAAGGAGGCCGCGCGCAAGAAAGGCGTGACCGGCGAAACCCTGCTGCAGGACCTCGAGAGCCGGCTGGACTCGGTCGTCTACCGCATGGGGTTCGGTGTTTCGCGCACTGAGGCGCGCCAGGTTGTCCGGCACAACGGCATCATGGTGAACGGCAAGCGCGTGAACATACCTTCCTATCAGGTTCGCGCGGGCGACGTCATTGAGGTGGCTGAAAAATCCAAGGGGCAGTTGCGCATCAAGGCGGCCGTCGAGGCCGCCGAGAGCCGCGGTTACCCGGAGTGGATCGAGGTCGATATCAAGGCGCTCAAAGGCACCTTCAAGGCTCTCCCGCAGCGCTCCGAGTTGCCTGCGACCATCAACGAATCAATGGTCGTCGAACTTTATTCCAAGTAATTAATCAGTTTTTGCCTTCGAAACCCGAATGGTTTCGAAGGCGGGAATTTTCGAAACTTTGTAAAGGGTCGAATCTATGCAAAGCAGCTTCCTCAAGCCGCGAATTATCGATGTCCGATCTACCGGTGCCGGCCAGGCCAAGGTCACAATGGAGCCTTTCGAGCGCGGTTATGGACATACTCTGGGCAATGCCCTGCGCCGCGTGCTGCTGTCCTCGATGCCCGGTTTCGCGCCGACGGAGGTAAAGATCGCGGGCGTGCTCCATGAGTATTCCGCGATCGACGGCGTTCAGGAAGATGTGGTCGATATCCTGCTGAATCTGAAGGGCGTCGTCCTCAAGCTGCATAACCGCGATGAAGCCGTACTTAACCTGAAAAAAGAAGGTGAGGGTGAAGTGCGTGCGAGCGACATCGAGAGCTCGCATGATGTGGAAATCGTCAACCCGGACCACGTCATTGCCCATCTTGCGCCAGGCGGAAAGCTCGACATGCAGATCAAGGTCGAAGGCGGCACCGGCTACGTCCCGGCCAATGTGCGTGAGAATTCGCAGGAAAACCGCAGCATCGGCAGCTTGCTGCTGGATGCTTCGTTCAGTCCGGTACGGCGCGTGAGCTACGCGGTCGAAAGTGCCCGGGTCGAGCAGCGTACCGACCTCGACAAGCTGGTAGTCGACATCGAGACCAACGGCGTGGTGGAGCCGGAAGAAGCAATCCGTTACGCCGCGCGCATCCTGATGGAGCAGCTTGCCAGCTTCGCCGATCTGAAAGGCACGCCTGCGCCGATTGAAGCGCCAAAGACGCCGCAAGTCGATCCGATCCTGCTGCGCCCGGTGGATGACCTCGAGTTGACCGTGCGCTCTGCGAACTGCCTGAAGGCGGAAAACATTTATTACATCGGTGATCTGATTCAGCGCACCGAGACCGAGTTGCTCAAGACGCCGAATCTCGGCCGCAAGTCGCTCAATGAAATAAAAGAAGTTCTGGCTGCTCGCGGGCTGACGCTGGGAATGAAACTTGAAAACTGGCCGCCATCCGGCCTGGAAACAGCATCAGTCTGAACTGAAATAAGGGGATACAACAATGCGTCACCGACTCGGACTGCGCAAACTGAACCGCACCAGTGCTCATCGCCAGGCGATGTTGCGCAACATGACCAACTCGCTGTTGCGGCACGAAGTAATAAAGACGACTCTGCCGAAAGCGAAGGAACTGCGCCGCGTGGCCGAGCCAATCATTACGCTGGGCAAGAAGCCTTCGGTTGCCAATCGTCGCCTGGCCTTTGCGCGCCTGGGCGACCGCGACATCGTGGTGAAGCTGTTTGACGAACTTGGCCCGCGTTATGCCAACCGCAACGGCGGTTATCTGCGCATTCTCAAGTTCGGCTTCCGCCAGGGCGATAATGCGCCGATGGCATTGGTCGAGCTGATGGATCGCCCGGAAGAGGCGGAGGAAACGGCCAAGTAGCGAACGGCGTACTCACTCCGTCCGCATCAAGAAAAAGCCGGCCGCGTGCCGGCTTTTTCGTTTGAGGTTTCAGGGATACCCCAGACCGGTAGCCTGCCGATCATGCCGGGCAGGCGGCTCTTCATGCTGATTGCTTTATCAGACTGCGACCGTGATCGGCCAATGCTATTCGCAGATAACGTCCGGTGTGACTGGTCTGGTCCTGCGCAATTTCCTCGGGGGTGCCGGTGGCAATGATATGGCCGCCTTCTTCGCCGCCCTCGGGGCCGAGGTCGATGATCATGTCAGCAGTCTTGATAACGTCCAGGTTGTGCTCGATGACCACGACGGTGTTGCCGTGGTCGCGCAGGCGGTGCAGAACCCCGAGCAGCATTTCGACGTCCCGGAAATGCAACCCGGTCGTTGGCTCATCCAGAATGTAGAGCGTCTTGCCGGTATCGCGCTTGGACAGTTCGAGAGCCAGCTTGACCCTTTGCGCTTCGCCTCCGGACAGCGTTGGCGCGCTTTGACCAAGACGCACATAACCAAGACCAACGTCAACCAGCGTATCGAGTCGGCGCAGGATGGCTGGCACCGAAGAGAAGAACGCTCTGGCCTGCTCAACGGTCATTTCCAGAACTTCATGAATGTTGCAGCCCTTGTAGCGGATCTCCAGCGTTTCCCGGTTATACCGCTTGCCGTGACATACGTCGCACGGTACGAAAATGTCAGGCAGGAAATGCATTTCCACCTTCGTGACGCCATCTCCCTGGCAGGCTTCGCATCGCCCGCCCTTGACGTTGAACGAGAAGCGCCCGGCGCCATAACCGCGCTCGCGGGCCAGCGGCACACCCGCAAACAGGTCGCGTACCGGCGTGAAAATGCCGGTGTAGGTTGCCGGGTTGGAGCGTGGCGTGCGTCCGATCGGACTCTGGTCAACATTGACGACCTTGTCGATCTGTTCGAGGCCTTCGATGTCCGTAAACGGCGCGGTCTCGTGCGACGAACCGTAAACGTGGCGCGAGACGGCACGGTAAAGGGTGTCGTTGATGAGGGTCGACTTGCCGGAGCCCGATACGCCGGTGACGCAGACGAACAGGCCGAGCGGCAGGTTCAGCGTGACGTCCTTGAGGTTGTTTCCGCGGGCGCCGGTCAGTGTCAGCGTTCGTTTTGGGTCGGGCCGATGGCGCAGTGACGGCAGATCGATTCGGCGTCGTGCGCTCAGATATTGACCGGTGAGAGAACGTTCGGAAGCGGCGATCTGCGCAGGAGTACCGTGCGCGACCACTTCGCCGCCATGCTCTCCGGCACCCGGACCCATGTCGACCACGTGGTCGGCAGCGAGAATGGCTTCCAGATCGTGTTCCACGACGATCACCGAGTTGCCCAGATCGCGCAAGTGTTTCAGCGTATCCAGCAAACGCCCGTTATCACGTTGATGCAAACCGATGGAAGGCTCATCGAGGACGTACATGACGCCGGTCAGCCCCGACCCGATCTGCGAGGCGAGACGGATTCGCTGGGACTCGCCGCCTGAAAGCGTGTCGGCCGAGCGGTTCAGGCTCAGGTAACCCAGTCCCACGTTATTCAGGAATCCGATGCGGCCGGTGATTTCCCGATTGATCTTTTCCGCAATCGCCTGGCGCGCTCCTTCGAGTGTCAGTTCGGCGAAAAAAGCCTGTGACTGGCGCAGAGTGAGATTACTGACTTCGTGTATCGTCCTTCCGCCGACGAATACGTGGCGTGCTTCGCTGCGCAGGCGCGAGCCCTCGCACTCCGGACAAGGCCGGCTGGCGATGTACTTGGCGAGTTCCTCGCGCACCACGCTCGAATCGGTTTCCCGGTAGCGGCGCTCGAGGTTGCGGACGATGCCTTCGAATGTGTGCTCGCGCTGGTGGCGATTGCCGCGTTCGCCAACGTAGGCGAATTTGAGCTTTTCCCTGCCGGACCCGAACAGCACGACATCGCGCACCTTTTCGGGCAGTTGCTCGAATGGTGTGTCGATATCAAAGTCGTAATGCGCTGCGAGACTCGCGAGCATCTGGAAATAGAACTGGTTGCGTCGGTCCCATCCCCTGATTGCGCCTGCGGCCAGCGATAACCCCGGGAATGCAACAATGCGCTCCGGATCGAATACGGTGATCTGGCCGAGCCCGTCGCAGCGCGGACAGGCGCCAAGCGGATTGTTGAATGAGAAAAGCCGCGGTTCCAGCTCCGGTAACGAATAGCTGCACACCGGGCAGGCAAAGCGCGTCGAGAACAGGTGTTCCTTGCCGCTTTCAATTTCTACGGCAAGCACCCGGTTTTCCGAATGCCGCAAGGCCGTTTCGAACGATTCCGCCAACCGTTGTTTCATGTCCGGGCGGATCTTTACCCGGTCGACAACGATCTCGATCGTATGCTTCTGGCGCGCTAACAGCTTTGGCGCGTGTTCCAGTTCGAACACTTCGCCGTCAACCCGCACTCGCACGAATCCCTGGGCACGCAGATCGTCAAACAACATGGTGTTTTCGCCCATGCGCCCGACCACAACCGGCGCAAGGATCATCAGCGCCGTTTCCGGCGGCAATTCAAGTACGTGATCCACCATCTGTGAAATCGTCTGTGCCGACAACCTGAGCTTGTGGTCAGGGCATTGCGGCTCTCCTACACGCGCATAGAGCAAACGCAAGTAGTCATGTATCTCCGTCACCGTGCCGACGGTCGAACGCGGATTGTGGCCGCTTGCCTTCTGTTCGATGGCGATCGCGGGTGACAGGCCTTCGATCAGATCGACGTCAGGCTTCTCCATGATCTCGAGAAACTGGCGTGCGTATGAGGACAGCGATTCGACGTACCGGCGCTGTCCCTCGGCATAGAGTGTGTCGAAAGCAAACGAGGATTTGCCCGAACCGGACAAGCCGGTAATTACCACCAGCTTGTTGCGGGGCAAGTCGACGTTGATATTCTTCAGATTGTGGGTGCGTGCACCACGCGTGCGGATAAGGTCCATTGATTCCGTTCGTTTACCTATGCCTTTGACGTGACGCCGAGGTTGAAATTCCCTGTGCTTCGTTCCAGGCGCCGGTTGTCCTCGCTTTCGCGTCCGGCGCTGCGACGGCTCACCGCCGCCCCGGGGCTTCGATATGCCGTCACCGGTCGCTCGAAAGCCGGCAACTACCAATGTGCGTGAATTGGCAACAGTGCGCGGCGGACGCCATCGGCTTCCGCGGCCGTCGGATTCCCCGGCGTAATCGATACTCCACCGGCTTGCTCCATCGCATCACTCCGGCGCGTCATTCGCCGGTGGCTAACCTGTTACTATACTGGACTTCGGTTTATTCCCAAGCGCTTACTCAGCCACGTTTGTTGATGCAGTCCCCGGATCGAATGTCGCCCCTGGAGCTGCGAGCGAGCCTGGGACTTGCGAGTGTATTTGGCTTGCGCATGCTGGGAATGTTCATCATTCTTCCGGTTTTTGCGCCTTACGCGCGCAACCTTCACGGTGGCGACAGCCACACCCTCATTGGTATCGCGCTAGGTGTCTATGGCCTGACGCAGGCTTTTTTTCAACTGCCGCTAGGCCGTCTGTCGGATCGCTGGGGGCGCAAGCGCACCATCTATCTGGGTTTGCTGGTGTTCGCGGCGGGAAGCCTGATCGCGGCGTTGGCCGATAATCTCTACGCCGTTGCGATAGGCCGCGCAATACAGGGTGCCGGCGCTATTTCGTCGGCGGTCATCGCGCTCAACGCGGACCTGACCCGCGCGGATCACCGTACGAAATCGATGGCCATCATCGGCATGACCATCGGCGCAACGTTCATCGTGTCCATGATCGCCGGCTCGGCATTGGAAAAACTGCTGGGTGTGCCCGGCATTTTCGCCCTGACGGGAGTTCTCGCCCTGGTGGCGATACTGGTCGTGCGCTTTTTCGTTCCTGACCCGGTGCATGGCGAGCACGGCGATGCGCCGGGTCCGCCAGTGGCGTTGGCAACGATTCTGCGCGACCCCCAGCTATTACGGCTGAATATCGGCATTTTCTCCCTGCACGGGGTGCTGATGGCAATGTTCGTAGTGCTGCCCTTCGAACTGTCCAGGCATCTGCCCGCAACAGACCAGTGGAAGCTGTACTTGAGTGTCATGTTGGCGAGCCTGGCTATCATGGTGCCAGTGATGCTCGTATCGGAGCGCCGCCGGGCGCGCAAAGCGGCTTTCGTCGGCGGCGTGATCGTGATCGCCGGGGCGGAAGTGGTGCTGGCGGCCGGCTCAGGCGTATTCGCCTTCACCGTATTGGGCCTGGTGATGTTTTTCGCGGCGTTCAACCTGCTGGAAGCCTCGTTGCCGTCACTCGTATCCCGCGTTGCGCCGGCCAGCGCAAGAGGCACCGCGATCGGGATATATAGTACGCTGCAGTTCGTAGGCACTTTCGTTGGGGCCACGGCCGGCGGCTGGATCGCGCAGCACTACGGCAATACGACGGTTTTTCTGTTTTGCGCCGCCGTGGCGCTGTTTTGGCTGATGATGGCCGCGGGCATGCAGGTGCCGCGGCCGGCGGACGCGGCCACACAGCGTTAGTGTCGGTTAGGGGCTTTGCCCGACATTGGTAGTATGTAGCGTGCGGCGGATTCTCGGCGATAGGCAGCGGCTGCGCTGAATCTGTGCAAGGTGGCAGGGTTTGCCGATGAATGCGCAAACCAATTCGAAATGATCAGGGGGACTGTATGGCTTCTGTAAACAAGGTGATTCTGGTCGGTAACCTCGGACGTGACCCGGAAGTCCGGTACATGCCCAGTGGCGATCCGATGGTGAATATCAACCTGGCAACGACCGACACCTGGCGTGACAAGAGCGGTGAGAAACAGGAAAAAACCGAATGGCACCGCATTGTGATGTTCGGGAAGGTGGCGGAAATTGCCGGCGAATACCTGAAAAAAGGATCGCAAGCGTATTTCGAGGGCCGCCTGCAGACGCGCAAATGGACCGACAAGGAAGGACAGGAGCGTTACACCACCGAAATCGTTGCCGACCGCATGCAAATGCTCGGTTCACGTTCCGGCGGGACGGCGCGCGCGATGCCGGAAGACGATGCGCCCTCAAGCGCCAGGGCCGGCGGTAGTGCGCCCGCAGGGGGTATCGACGACATGGAGGACGACATTCCTTTCTAGGCGATACCTGGATCGGTTGTGTAACCATGAACCCGGACAGGATTGTTCTGTCTGGGTTTTTTACGAAGATGAGAAGAGTCCCCGGCAATTTTTTTTCCCCGTTCACGGAAGTTCCATGCGGCGCCTTCACTGCGCTGCTGCTGTCGGTCGCCGCGGGTCAGCCAGGCGCTCTGGCGGCGGAGGAGGAGCTGGACGCGGGCCGTACCTCAACAGCCGAGGTGCAGTGCGAGTCGTGCGACGACGGCTTGACCGGTGACTGGGGCGGGCGCAGAAGGTCGCTGGCGCAAGCCGGCATTGACATCAACCTCAGCAATACCGGAGACGTATTCTTTATTCGCCAGGGCGGCACCGAAACAGCAACCTACACGAATTTGTTCAGCGCCGGTTTTTCATTCGATATGGAAAGACTGGCGAGCATGGATGGCGGGTCCGCCTACCTGTGGGTGGTGGACACGCGGGGCGACGATCCGGCAGACGTCATAGGGTCCGTTCACGCTCCCAGCAACATCGCCGCAGCCGACGCGTTCAGACTGCTCGAAGCATGGTACGAACAAAGCGCGTATGACGACCGGCTCGGCGTTCTGGCGGGTTTCTACGCGGTCGATTCCGAATTCGATTCCAAGTACACCACGAGCGTATTTATCAGCGGCAGTTTCGGCACCGGACTGGATTTGTCCGAAAGCGGCTTGAACGGGCCATCGATTTTCCCGGTGACTGCTTTCGGAACCCGGATTCGTTACGACGTTTCGGAAGAAGTGAAAGTGCGCCTGGCGTTGCTCGACGGTGTTCCGGGCAAACCCGACGATCCCACGGCCACGGGCGTGCTCGACTTCAGCAGCGATCAGGGTGTGTTTGCCATCGGCGAGGTCGACTGGGAAACCCGGTCGGAGAGCAGTTTCAGGCGGGTCGTTCTCGGCGCGTGGCATTACACAACCACCTTTGACGATTTGCTCGACACCGAACCGGGCGGCTCGCCCTTGCAGCGCAAGGGCTCGGGCGGCTTCTACGGCTTCATCGAGGGCATGCTCGTTCCCGAGCAGGGCAGCCCCGGTCAGGGGCTGGCCGGCATCGTGCGGGTCGGAGTCGCGGATGACGACGTCAATCAGGTAGCCGGATACTACGGCGCCGGTCTGGTTTACCGCGGGCTGTTTCCGGGGCGTGATCACGATTCGATCGGCATCGGCTTTTCAACGGCCGTCAACGGCGACAAGTACCAACAGGCGCAGGCGTTGGCTGGCCAGCCCGTCACCGATAGTGAAACGGAACTGGTTCTCGTCTATTCGGCGAGCGTGAACACCTGGCTGCAGATTCAGCCGACGTTCGAGTACATCATCGATCCCGGAACGGATCCCGCGGCCGACAATGCGTTTCTGGCGGGACTGCGCATCGGCGTGCTTTTCTAGAGGTCCAGGACATGCCGAACGTTGCGGGAGGCACCGACCGTTTGCGCAAGAACCCTTTGACGGTTGGCGAGCGCGCGGCGAGTCACGCTGCAAGTCCTGCATTGCTGCGAGCAATGCCCTGAATCGGCCGCGGCCGATCCACACCTTCAGTGGCGATCTGAAAACCCCTGGAATTCCCCTCTGCACGGGGTGGTTATTGGGTGGATGGCGGGCCTGATTTCCGGGAGAATACGAAGACTTCGGTGCCGCACGCCCGCTCCCGGGTGTGTGCCCATAATCAGCAAGCGAAAGGTTGGATGGGATGGCTTTGCGCAATGTCACGCTCGACGACAAGTACACCGTAACCGACGGCCGGATTTTCATAACCGGTACCCAGGCTCTGGTGCGCCTGCCCATCATGCAACATATGCGTGACCAGGCGGGCGGGCTCAATACGGCGTGTTACATATCGGGATACCGTGGCAGCCCGTTGGGCGCCTACGATCAGCAACTGTGGGCGGCAGGCAAGCACCTCAAGGATCACAACATCGTTTTCCAGCCCGGTGTCAACGAGGACATCGCTGCGACCGCGATCTGGGGCACCCAACAGATGGGCTTTCACGGCAAACCGAAATACGACGGCGTATTCGGTGTCTGGTACGGCAAGGGGCCGGGCGTGGACCGTACCGGGGACGCCTTCCGCCACGCCAATCTCGCCGGCACGCATCCCAATGGCGGCGTGCTGGTGCTGATGGGGGATGATCACACCTGCGAGTCTTCCACCACGGCGCATCAAAGCGAGTACGGGCTGGTCGACGCGATGATTCCGATCCTCAATCCCGCTGGCGTGCAGGAATTGCTCGACTACGGCCTGATCGGCTGGGCACTGTCACGCTACTCCGGTTGCTGGGTGGGGCTGAAGAGCATGAAGGACACGATTGACGCCAGCGCCACAGTGGACGTGAGTCCGGAGCGCGTGCGCATTATCACGCCGACTGATTTCGCCATGCCCAAAGATGGCGTGCACATTCGTTTTCCCGACCATCCGCTTGAGCAGGAAGCGCGTTTGCACAAGGTCAAGCTGGCGGCGGTGCAGGCGTTTGCGCGTGCCAACAGGCTCGACAAGGCGGTGATCGATGCGCCCGATGCGCGTATCGGCATCGTCACCTGCGGCAAATCCTATCTGGATGTGCGCCAGGCGCTGCAATATCTCGGCATCGACGACGCGGAGGCGAAACGCCTCGGTCTGCGCGTGTACAAGGTGGCCATGACCTGGCCACTGGAGCCCACCGGCATCCAGCGATTTGCGCAGGGCCTGGAAAAGCTCATCGTCGTTGAAGAAAAGCGCGGCCTGGTGGAAAGCCAGCTCAAGGAGCATCTCTACGGACTCGACAACATGCCGACAGTCGTTGGCAAGCGCGACGAGCTGGGCAAGGAACTCTTCCAGTCGAACGCGGCGCTGGACCCGAACGAAATCGCGATCGCGATTGGCCGCCGGCTTCTCGAACTCGGCAACGATGCGCAACTCGCCGCTCGCGTTGCAGAGCAGGAGAAGCTGCAAGCGCGTGAACCGGAAAAACCGGCGATGGAGCGCACCCCGTATTTCTGTTCCGGCTGCCCACACAACACCGGCACTCGCGTGCCCGAAGGATCGGTGGCTCTGGCCGGTATCGGCTGCCATTTCATGTCGCAATGGATGGACCGGCGAACCGCCGGCTATACGCAAATGGGCGGCGAAGGCGCCAGCTGGATGGGCGAAGCCCACTTCGTCGAAACGCCGCACGTGTTCCAGAATATCGGCGACGGCACTTATTACCACTCCGGTTTGCTGGCATTGCGCGCGGCGGTCGCATCGGGCGTGAACATGACTTACAAGATCCTGTTCAACGATGCCGTTGCCATGACCGGCGGCCAGCACGTGGACGGCCCGCTGACAGTGCCGCAAATTACCCAGCAGGTTGCCGCTGAAGGTGCCAGGAAAGTGGTCGTGGTCACGGACGAGCCGGACAAGTACGGTTCCAATCCGGGATTCTCCGAAGGCGTCGAGGTGTATCACCGGGACGACTACGAAAAGGTGCAGAAGGAGATGCGGGAGGTTCCCGGCATCAGCGTCATCGTCTATGACCAGACTTGCGCTGCCGAGAAGCGTCGTCGCCGCAAACGCAAGCAGTTTCCCGATCCGGCGAAGCGGGTGGTGATTAACGACCTGGTGTGCGAAGGTTGCGGCGACTGCGGCGTCAAGTCGAATTGTGTTTCGGTTGCGCCCCTGGATACCGAGTTCGGCCGCAAGCGAACCATCGATCAATCCTCTTGCAACAAGGATTATTCCTGTGTCAAGGGATTCTGCCCGAGCTTCGTCACCGTGCACGGAGGGCAGTTGAAAAAAGGCAAGGCGGCGCCGGTCGGCGAGAACGTTGACACCTTGTTCCCGGCGGTGCCGGAACCGGAACTGCCGGCGCTGGACGAAGCCTACGGAATCCTTGTCAACGGAATCGGTGGCACCGGCGTGGTGACCATTGGTGCCATTCTCGGCATGGCGGCGCACATCGAAGGCAAGGCGTTCAATGCGCTCGACATGGCCGGGCTTGCCCAGAAAGGCGGCGCTGTCTGGAGTCACTTGCAGATCGCCGGCAGGCCTGAGGACATTCTCACTGCACGTCTCGGATCCGGCGGCGCCAAAGCCATGGTCGGCTGTGACTTCGTGACGTCAGCGAGTGAAAAGTCGATGGACATGGTGCGCGAAGGGCAAACGCGCGCCGTGGTGAATCTGCACCAGCAGATGACCGGCGATTTCACCCGTAACAAGGACATGCAGTTCCCCGCGGAATCGTTGAAGCGAACGATTTCCAGAGGTGTCGGTGAAGGGAATGCACAATTCGTTGAAGCGACTCGTATCGCTACTGCATTAATGGGCGATGCCATTGCCACCAACATGTTCATGCTCGGCTTGTCGTACCAGAAAGGGCTGATTCCGGTGAGCAGCGGCGCCATCAACACGGCAATCGAACTCAATGGCACTGCGGTCAAGATGAATCAGACCGCGTTCCTGTGGGGCAGGCGTGCGGCCGTTGATCTGGCCGCCGTCGAGCGCCTGATTGCGCCCAGGTCCGAGGCCGTGACCAGTTTGCGCATATCAGAGACTCTGGAAGAGATCGTGGAGCGGCGTGTCGAGTTTCTCATCGCCTATCAGGACGAAAACTACGCGCGGCGTTATCGCGCTCTGGTCGAAAAAGTGCGTGATGCCGAGGCGAGGATGAAGGGGCAAAGCGGTCTTTCCGAAGCAGTCGCACGTTACTACTTCAAATTGCTGGCATACAAGGACGAGTATGAAGTGGCCCGCCTTTACACCGACGGGGCCTTCGCGGAAAAGATTGCCTCCATGTTTGAAGGCGATTTCAAGCTGCATTTCCATCTTGCTCCACCGTTATTTGCCAGGCGCAATGCGGAAACCGGCGAGTTGTTGAAGTCGGAATACCGTGGCTGGGCGTTGAGCGCGTTCAAGGTTCTTGCGAAGTTGAAGTTCCTGCGCGGCGGGGTATTGGACGTTTTTGGTTATTCGGCTGAGCGCAGAACCGAGCGTGAATTGATTTCCGAGTATGAGGCGGTCGTGAACGAACTGATTGCGGCGCTCTCGGCCGACAATCATTCTCTTGCAGTGCGCATCGCAAGCATTCCGGAAGACATTCGCGGTTACGGTCACGTGAAAGAGCGCTCCGTCGAGCAGGGGAGAGCGAAGCAGGCGGAGTTGCTTTCCCTGTTCCGGTCTCCGCAAGCGAACCGGGCTGCAGCGTAGGGAAGAACTCTTCTCGCGCTGCCCGGCGGCAAAGGCGCTCGCCGCGCGCGGGTGCCCGTTTTTTGTTTGGCTGTGCCAGGGACGGCGATGAAGATCAGGCAATTCCAGGTCGATGCTTTTGCACATTGTCTGTTCGAGGGAAACCCGGCAGCGGTGTGTCCGCTCGACGACTGGTTGCCCGATCGTTTGCTCCAGTCCATCGCAGCCGAAAACAATCTGTCGGAAACGGCTTTCTTCGTTCCTGCCGGGCAGGGTTTCGATCTTCGCTGGTTTACGCCGGCAACCGAAGTCGACCTCTGCGGGCACGCAACGCTGGCGTCGGCGCACATTCTGTTCGAGTCGCTGGGCTATTCGGGTGCAGCGGTGTCGTTCAACACTCGCAGTGGCGAGCTCATCGTGAAGCGTGCCGGGAAAGACTATTCGATGGACTTTCCGGCGCAGCCGCCGCAGGCTTGCGCACCGCCAGCAGGCCTCAAGGAAGGACTCGGCGCATCCCCCTTGGAGGTGTTGGCGAGCCAGGATTACATGGCGGTTTTTCACAGTGAGGCACAGGTTCGCTCCTTGACGCCCGATTATTCCATCCTGCGCGCGCTGGATCTGCGTGGAGTGATTGCGACGGCGCCTGGCGACAACGTCGATTTCGTGAGCCGTTTTTTCGCACCTGGTGCCGGGATCGATGAGGATCCAGTGACCGGTTCGGCGCATTGCGCGCTGGCGCCTTACTGGTCAGAACGCCTTGGCCGTCAACGCTTGCAGGCGCGGCAGGTGTCCGCGCGCGGCGGCCGTCTGGAGTGTGAAGTCAATGGGGCGCGCGTCATTCTCAAGGGCGGCGCGGTGACTTTCATGCAAGGGCAGGTCCTGATCGAATTATGAGTGGCGAACACCTGGCCTGCAGCGCCGGCCTTGCTCCCGCTGCGTACATCGACCTCGGAGAAGAAAGATGTTGCAACTGAGACCAAGCTGCGAGCATTGCGACAAGCCCTTGCCCCCAGACACAACGGAGGCGCGCATCTGTTCGTTCGAGTGTACGTTTTGCGCGGCTTGTGCGGAGCATATCCTTCACAACGTGTGCCCGAATTGTGGAGGAGGGTTTACGCCCCGACCCGTGCGCCCGGCGCATGACTGGAAGAATGGCAACTTCCTTGGCAATAAACCGGCGTCCACCGAGCGTCGTTACCGACCGGTTGACGTGCAGGCGCACGACCGGTTCGCCGAACCGATTAGAGTTATCGCACCCGAGAATCGCTAGGGGTTCGACAAGGCCGGCGCATCATGATTGTTGCGGTGCTCCGGTCGTCTTGCCAGCGCGTAGAATGTAGCTGCTGCGAAGGTTAGTAACCTGACTTGGTTTTTCCCGGTGTGGTTCCGGGCAATTGAAAAGGGGAAGCACATGGTGAGCAATAAACCGAACAGGATTTTTCTGCGAGAACTCCGGAAATCACTGGCAAGGCCAGCCGCATCGATTGCGCTGCCGATTTTCGTTTCGTTGCTTGTCGTGAGTGCGCCGCTGAAGGCAGGGGAACCGGCGATCACTCCAGCGATACAGGCCATCATTGACAGCCCGGACCGCAGCGAGGACGACCGGGAGACGGATCAGCGGCGTCATCCGGCGAAAATGCTGGCCTTCATCGGAGTCAAGCCCGGAATGAGCGCGCTCGATATCGGCACCGGGCGCGGGTACACCGCGGAATTGCTGGCCCGCTCAGTTGGTCCCGGTGGGTCGGTTCTTGCGCAGAATGACACGACGATTGTCGAGAGATTCCTCAAGGGCACTACGCCGGAGCGTTTCAACAAGACGGTGATGGACAATGTCACCTATGTCGTGCGCCCTTACGATGATCCCTTCCCGCAGGGCAGTGGCCCGTTCGACCTGATCACCATCATGTTCGTCTATCACGACATGGAGTGGTTGGGGCGCGACCGCGCGGCAATGAACCGCCTGTTTTTCGATGCACTGAAACCCGGTGGCCATGTTGTGGTGGTTGACCACGCCGGCAACCCGGGTACCGGCGTGTCGGAGTCGAAAACGACTCACCGTATCGAGGAGAGCGTCGTGCGCAGCGAGTTCGCTGCTGCCGGATTCGAGCTGGTGGCAGAGGGACAGTTTCTGCGCAATCCCGACGATCCGCGCACCGAGAGTTTTCGCGAGGCCGCCATTGCGTCCGACCGGTTCGTCCTGAAGTTCAGACGGCCGTGAATGGGTGACTGCCGGTGATCCTGCCAGCGGACGGTCAGGAAGCGAAGCGCGGCCCGATGACGTCGAGCTGGTCGGTCACCAGCGCATCGACTCCCATCTCGAGCAGCTCGGTTGCGTCAATGCTGTCGTTTACCGTGTAGGCAAGGACACCGCGTCGCGTTGCCTGGATTGCGGCAACCAGTTCCCTGTCGAGCCGGTCGAACGCGACGTGCATCGCCGCGCACTGCAGCCGGTCCAGCGTCTGCTGCCAGTCCCCGGGCACGTCGGTGCAGAGCAGTGCGCGCGGCAATTCCGGCGCTTGCGCAAGCGCCGCCGCGAGGGCGTCGGTGGAGAACGAGGAGAGCAGGGGAAGCACCGGAGCACCGCTCCACAGCAGCTTTGCCATGCGGGCGACGATCCGGCCGGTTTCTCGCTCGCGGCCCGGGCAGGGCTTGATTTCGATGTTGGCCCACAGGCCGGCCTCCTTGCACAGCGCGCTTGCCGCTGCAAAGGCCGGCACCGGCTCGCCTGCGAATTCGTTGGCAAACCAGCTTCCCGCGTCAAACCGGGTGATCACGTCGAACGGGACTTCCGCCACAGGTCCACTGCCGTCAGTGGTGCGATCGAGTGTCTCGTCGTGAAACAGCACCGGCACCTCGTCGGCCGATAGCTTTACATCGAATTCAACCCCCTCGAAGCCAAGATTTCTTGCGTAGCGCAGCGCGGCGAGCGTGTTTTCCGGGGCGAGCAGCCCGCCGCCGCGATGGCAGATGATTCGCGGGTATGGCCAGTAAGGTCGGTCGATCAGCATGATGGCACTCTGTTGGTTCGGTCAATTATAGGTTGACGGCTGCCGGCTGGGCGGCGGCCAGGCGCCGGGGCGCTACCAGGCAAACTGTCTGCGTCCGGACCGGCTTGAAAACCATTCCGATCGGGTATACTTACGCCCCTGTTTTTTGGAGGAAAAATGCCCATCTACGAATATCGTTGCAGCGCCTGCGGCCATGAGCTGGAGATTCTGCAGAAGATGTCTGACAAGGCTTTGACCGATTGCCCGTCGTGCGGCAAGTCCACCCTCTCGAAAATGGTGAGTGCTGCCGGTTTTCAACTCAAGGGTAGCGGCTGGTATGTGACTGATTTTCGCGACAACAAGAAACAGGCGGCCGGTGCCAAAGGCAAGGACGCGGAGAAGTCCGATGCCGCGCCAGCAAGCAAGGAAAGCGGCTCGGGCGGCAGTTCCGGTTCGGATAGCAAGGACACCAAACCGAAAGAAAAGGCGGCGTCCGGCAAGGCCGGCGAGTGAGCCGGCGCGGTTTGCGCATTGCGTCGCGCTGTTGCTCCCTTGCGCTACGGGCCACGTCGGACGTGCTCGCGTATGTCATGAATCCCGGAACCCCGGGGGAGGTTGTAGACATGTCTCCCCCTGGCTCCACAGAGCTTTCCGCCCGCTTGCCGGCCGCCGGTTCTGATTCCCGATTAACACACAGCTAAACAACCCTGAAGATGCGTACTGATTATTGCGGGCTGATAGACACCAGGTTTCTTGACCAGACAGTGACCGTTTGCGGTTGGGTGCACCGGCGCCGCGACCATGGCGGCGTGATCTTCATTGATCTTCGCGACAGGGAGGGTGTGGTGCAGGTGGTCTGTGACCCGGACACCAAAGAGGCCTTCGCAACCGCGGATCGCTTGCGCAGCGAGTACGTCGTTGAAATCACGGGCAGGGTGCGGCGCCGGCCCGACGGTACCGAAAATCCGGGGCTGATCAGCGGCGAGATCGAGGTGCTCGCCAAGTCGATTACCCTGCTCAATTCGGCACTCACGCCGCCGTTCCCGCTCGACGAAGAAGAGCCGACCGAGAGCGTGAGGCTGGAGCATCGGGTGTTTGATCTCCGGCGTCCGCAGATGCAGCGCAATCTCAGGTTGCGCTATCGCGTGGCGATGGCGGTGCGCCGCTTCCTCGATGAAGCCGGATTTGTCGATATAGAAACGCCCTTTCTTTACAAGTCGACGCCGGAGGGCGCTCGCGAATTCCTCGTGCCGTCGCGCCTGCACGACGGACACTTCTACGCGCTGCCGCAATCACCGCAGTTGTTCAAGCAAATGCTCATGATTTCCGGTTTCGACCGCTATTACCAGATCGTCAAGTGCTTCCGCGACGAAGACCTGCGTGCGGACCGGCAGCCGGAGTTCACCCAGATCGACATTGAGCTTTCCTTCCTCGAAGAACAGGCGATACGCGACATCATGGAAGAAATGATCCGCGTCGTCTTCAAGACCTGCCTTGACGTCGAGTTGCCGGATCCGTTTCCGGTGATGCGATTCGACGATGCGATCCGCCTGTACGGCAGTGACAAGCCCGATCTGCGTGTGCCCCTGCAATTTACGGAATTGACGGATCTGATGCGGCAGGTCGAGTTCAAGGTCTTCCGGAGCGCGGCCGACTTGCAGGACGGCAGGGTGGTCGCGCTGCGCGTTCCCGGGGGCGGCACGCTCACGCGCAAGCAGATCGATGATTACACCTCCTTTGTCTCGATTTATGGCGCGAAAGGGCTTGCCTACATCAAGGTCAACGAGCGCGCGCGCGGCGTCGAAGGCCTGCAATCGCCAATACTGAAGTTCCTGCCACACGAGGTTGCGCACCAGGTGCTCGAGCGCTGTGGCGCCCAGGACGGCGATCTGATCTTCTTTGGCGCGGATCGGGCCGGCGTCGTGAACGATTCGATTGGGGCGCTGCGGCAGAAGGTCGGGCACGATCTGGGGTTGCAGGAGCAGGGGTGGCGGCCGCTGTGGATCGTCGACTTCCCGATGTTCGAGTTCGACGAGGATTCGAAACAGTGGGCCGCGCGGCATCATCCGTTCACATCGCCCAAGGACGGTCACGAGGAGCACATTGAAAGTGACCCCGGACAGGCCTACGCGAAAGCCTACGATATGGTGCTGAACGGCTGGGAAATCGGCGGCGGGTCGGTACGGATTTATCGACCTGAAGTGCAGGAGAAGGTATTCCGTGCACTGCGCATCACGCCGGAAGACCAACGCGCCAAATTCGGTTTTCTCCTCGACAGCCTGCAATGGGGCGCACCGCCGCATGGGGGCATTGCCTTTGGCCTCGATCGTATCGTGACGCTGATGTGCGGCGCGGATTCGATCCGGGATGTCATTGCGTTTCCGAAGACGCAGCGTGGTCAGGATATGTTGACCGGCGCGCCATCGCGTGTGGCGGAACAGCAGTTGCGCGAATTGCATGTCAGGCTGCGTAACACCGAGCCCGGCGGCAAGGCCCGCAAGCAGGAATAGGCCGGCCGGCGACTGGTGTGTAATGGTGGCCGGCGGCGGCGCAGTTCGACTGCCCGATAGGCGAGGAGTCTGATTCGGTATGCTAACGCCCGGTAGCGCAGGCGGATGAAATACAAGATCCCGGTTTCGGTTCTCGTTGTGGTCTATACGCCTGAACTTCAGGTATTGCTTCTGGAGCGTGCGGACAAGCCCGGATTCTGGCAGTCCGTCACGGGAAGCCAGGAGGCCGGGGAGACGCTGGAGGCAACTGCGATACGCGAATTGCAGGAAGAAACCGGCCTGAAGGCGGACGATTACCGGCTCGAAGACTGGCACATGAGCAACCGGTTCGAGATCTACACGCACTGGCGCGGCCGCTATGAGCCCGGCGTAACCCACAACACCGAGCACGTGTTTGGATTGCGGGTTCCCCGTGCCGTGCCGGTCAAGGTCTCGCCGCGCGAGCACCTGGGCTACGTGTGGGTGGACAGAGACCATGCAATTGACAAGGTATTCTCATGGACCAACGCTGCGGCGTTGAAAGTGCTCCCGGATCATGCCGGTGCGCAGGAATGAAACAAACACCGCATGTGCTGGTCTCAGAAACATTGCGGGTCTCATATAATCCGGGTTCAAGCGCCGCATCGGTTTTGAACGCACCGGGTTTTGAACGCATCGAATATTGAAGGCAAGGACGCATGACACAAGCAACTGCCGTCGCTTTTGAGCAGTACAGCGAACTCGATGATACGGACTGCGATGCCCGTATCGTTGCCGCGAAGGACGCGCTACAGGAGCGGGCGATCATCCTTGGGCACCACTACCAGCGAGCCGATGTATACAAGCATGCGGATCTGACCGGTGATTCGCTGAAGCTGTCGAAGCTGGCCGGCCAGGCGAAGGCGCAATACATCGTATTCTGCGGCGTGCACTTCATGGCTGAGGTTGCCGACATTCTTTCGCAGCCCGAGCAGGTGTCGATACTCCCTGACATGGCCGCCGGTTGTTCGATGGCCGACATGGCAAACCTTGCCAAGGTCGAGCGCGCCTGGTCCGAGTTGTCGGAGGTTCTCGATCCCGATCAGCAAGTCACCCCGGTCACATATATCAACTCGGCGGCCGACCTGAAGGCATTTTGTGGCGAACATGGCGGAATTGTCTGTACCTCGTCCAATGCGCGCCGAATCCTCGAATGGTCATTTGCGCAGCGACGGAAGGTCCTGTTCTTTCCCGATCAGCATCTGGGGCGCTGGAGCGGGCATACCATGGGCATATCACCGGAGCAGATGCAGGTCTGGGATCCGGATGAATGGATGGGTGGCTTGACGCCGGAACAGATTGATGCAGCCAGAATTCTGCTCTGGAAAGGGCACTGCTCGGTGCACCAGATGTTTCAGCCGCAACACATCCTGAAGTTTCGCAATCAGCATCCGGACGGTCTGGTGATTTCACATCCCGAATGCCGTTTCGAAGTGTGCAATCTCTCCGATTATGTCGGTTCGACCGAGTACATCATTGAAACGATACGTGAAGCGCCGGCGAATACCCGCTGGCTGGTCGGGACAGAATTGAATCTGGTTAACCGCATTGCCGAGGAATTCAGGCCGCAGGGCAAGATTGTCCAGTTTATGTCCCCGCTGGTCTGCATGTGTTCGACCATGAACCGCATCGACCCGCAGCACCTCGCCTGGTGCCTGGAGAATCTTCTCGACGGTAACGTGGTAAACCGCATCCAGGTGCCGGAGCGTGACAAGGCGCTGGCGCGCACCGCCCTGCAACGCATGCTCGATGTCTCCTGACCTCCCCTGCAAAGATTGAGTATGCTGGCTCGTTCCGGCGTCGCCGCGTGGGGGGCGTTCGGCGTTCTGTCTTGCCTGGCCCCGGGCATGCCCGCCGCTGCCGGGAATGCACCGACGACCACGGTCGCCATTGAACGTAATGGCGAAGTTTTCGAAATCGAAGCGACCAGCCGTGTTCGTGCCGGTGTCGATGTCGCCTGGGCGGTGTTGACGGACTACGAGGGCTACGTAAATTTCGTACCCGGAATGACCCACAGCCTCCGTCTCGGTGAGCGGCCCTTGCTCATCGAACAGCGTGGTGAGTTCGGCGTACTGTTCTTCCGGAAGCAGGTTTATGCGACGCTGGAGGTGGAGCAGGACGAACCGGCAGAAATCCGTTTCCGTGCGCTGGCGGGTAACATGCGAAGATTGGATACCCGCATCCGGCTGCGCGTTGACGGCGATCATGTCGTCCTGGCCTATCAGTCAGTAATCGAGCCTGATTTCTGGGTACCCCCGGTCATCGGCACGCCGATTGTGCGTGCCGCCATCCACCGGAAACTTGATGCGGTTGCCGGTGAAATCGAACGGCGCGCAGGAGACATGAACGCAGGGCAATGAAGACGCTGCAGGTCGTTACCTACAATATGCACAAGGGTTTTTCCCAGTTTCAGCGCGCACTTTCAGTGCACGACCTGAAGGACCGCCTGCAAAACCTGTCTGCTGATCTCGTATTTCTTCAGGAAGTGGTCGGCAGTCATGCCCGCCACGCGCGGCGCTATGGCAATTGGCCGGTATCGCCGCAATACGAATTTCTTGCCGACCAGTTATGGAGCGCCTACGCCTATGGCAAGAACTCGGTCTACGATGCGGGCCATCACGGCAACGCGATTCTGTCCAAATATCCGATCGTCAACTGGGCCAACGAAGACATCTCGATGAGCCGCATGGAGCGCCGGGGCCTGCTCCACTGCGAGATCGAGGTTCCCGGCTGGGATCGCCCCCTGCATTGCATCAACGTGCACCTGGGCCTGTTCGGGCACTGGCGCAGGCGGCAACTGGATTTGTTGCGACACCGGATCGAGCGGCTGGTGCCGCGTTACGACCCGGTGATCGTTTGCGGGGACTTCAACGATTGGCGTCTGAAGGCCAGCCGTCAGTTGGCCCATGTTCTCGGGATGCAGGAAGTGTTCGAGAATGTGCACGGGCGACCGGCGCGGACTTTTCCCTCCATGCTGCCTTTGCTGCATCTTGATCGTATTTACACGCGCGGATTTCGCGTCCGCCTGGCCCATGCGCACCAGGACAGGCGCTGGGCGCGCATCTCCGATCACATTGCCTTGTCGGCTCTGCTCGAGCGCAACGAATATCAGTAGCCGTGTTGCCCGGCGGTTGCGTCGTTCAAGCGGCGCGGCTGTTGCCCTGTTTTGTCGCGCAGCGCAACTCACCGGGTTCTCCCGCTTTTTTGCCGCCGGTGCGCCCGTGATCAACAACCATCCTCCGCCGCCTCGGCATTGTCCGGCGGCAGCGGGCAGTTCCTGAGCGCCGCGATCTCCCGCAGCAAGTCGTTTACCGTCGCCTCGACGACTTCGCGCCCCTTCTCTGCGCTCGCGAGCGTGGCGTCTCCGTATATTCCGGTTGGCGAATACACCCCCGGGGCGCCCGCGTAAGGTGTCAGCGGCCCGCTGCCGGGTTGAAAGTCGCGTGCTGCCTTTGTCATATCGACGCATGCAGGGTCGATGTACAACATCATCGAAGTTTCGATCTCGTCGGCGTGTGATCCGCCCGTTTGTTGCTGGACGCGCTGCACTGCTGCATTGCCGGCCCGGTCGATGCGGGTAAAGTGCATCAGGATGCCTCTGGAGGCGAGCGATTGTGCTGCCGGCTCGAGAGCGCGAACCGTCGATACCCCGGTGTTGAGTACATAGAAACGGCGAGGGCCGAACGCAGCCAGACTGGTAATGATGTCGATGATCACGTCACGCGCGGTTTCGAGGCGCAATGAAGTCGATCCGGCGTATGCCGCAAAGGCCGGATAAAAGTGATAACCGACCGTGGGTGCGATGACGACATCTTCCCGCTCGTCTATTCGCGCGGCCAGGTAGTCCGCCAGGGCCCGGTCATTGTCGAGCCTCAGGTGGGGCCCGTGTTGTTTGGCTGCGGCTCCGAGCGGCAGCAGCACCAAAGTGCCGGTATGCAGAGCTTGCCTCGCCTGCAGCCAGGTCAAGTCGGATAGGTACATGATCGTACAGCCTTGATGGGGAAGGTGTCGGTGGCCTGCCAAAGGCCACAGCCGCAGATTATCGCCGAGCCGGGCCGTGCTGCGGTGTAGAATCCACCGCAACGGTGCGGCGGGTCGAATCCGCCCGCGTTCCTGTTTTCTCGCCGCTTTTCTCCGTGAACCGTGTGTTTCCAAACTGCACCCCACGAACCGAGTCCTCCCGAGCCTTCTCCAGTTCTAAGCTGGTGCGGATCATCTGATGAGACCTGGCGGTTTCTCTCCTTCTGACGGCGCGCCCGGAGGTGGTTGGCGCGTAGTCCGCATGCTGCTTCCCTATCTTTGGGAATTTCGCTGGCGAGTAGCCATTGCACTCGTTTTTCTGGTCATGGCGAAGGTGGCAAACGTCAGCGTGCCTTTGGTGATGAAGGAGATCGTTGACGGGCTCGATGCGTCGAAGCAGGTCTTGGTGCTGCCCCTTGCCCTGTTATTGATATACGGCCTGTTGCGGCTGTCGACGACGCTGTTCGCGGAGTTACGCGATGTCGTGTTCGTGCGCGTTACCCGCCGCGCAATCCGGCGTGTTGCGTTGGGTGTTTTCCGTTATCTCCACAGCCTCAGTTTGCGCTTCCACCTCGAGCGCCAAACGGGCGGCGTGTCCAGGGACATCGAGCGCGGCACCAAGGGCATTGCGACGCTGCTGTCCTACGCGTTGTTTTCCATTATCCCGGTAATTCTCGAGTTCTCCCTCGTAGCCGTCGTGTTGCTCACCCGGTTCGATTGGCGTTTTGCAGCGGTTACCTTTGGCGCTGTTGTCGTGTACCTGACGTTCACATTCGTGGTCTCGGAGTGGCGCATGGGTATCCGCCGGCTTGCCAACGAAATCGACTCACGTACCAATACGCGTGCCGTGGACAGTTTGCTTAACTATGAAACGGTCAAGTACTTCAACAATGAAGAGTACGAGGCGCGCAAATACGACGAGAATTTGCGCGACTTCGAAAGCGCAGACGTGCGAACCGAGGTGTCCCTGGGCCTGCTCAACATGGGCCAGAGTGTGATTATCGCCGTCGCGGTCACATGGCTGATGATTCTCTCGGCGCAAGGAGTGGTGGGAGGGAATCTGACGGTGGGCGATCTCGTGCTGGTGAATGGCTTGCTGATTCAGCTCTATATTCCCCTCAATTTCCTCGGAATGGTGTACCGGGAAATCAAGCAGGCGCTGATCGACATGGATCGCATGTTCAGCTTGCTGGGCGAGGACCGGGAAATCCGTGACAAACCGGGGGCCGGGGATCTCGATAGCGCAAACCCCACCGTCCGCTTCGAGCATGTCGGCTTCTCCTACGATGCCCGGCGGAGAATACTCGATGACGTCAGCTTCGAGATCGCCGCCGGTCGCACTGTGGCCGTCGTTGGCCACAGCGGTTCCGGAAAGTCGACGCTGGCGCGCCTGCTATTTCGTTTCTATGACGTTGACGAGGGCAGAATCACCATCAACGGTATCGATATTCGCGAAGTCACCCAGCAAAGCGTTCGTGCAGCGATTGGCATCGTTCCTCAGGACACGGTGCTGTTCAACGATACGATTTTTTACAACATCGCCTATGGCCGTCCGACTGCCAGTAGCGATGAAGTGATCGAGGCGGCGAAGGCAGCGCACATTCATGAGTTCATTGTTTCGTTACCCGATGGTTACGAAACGCCGGTGGGCGAGCGCGGGCTGAAGCTGTCGGGCGGGGAGAAGCAGCGGGTCGCAATCGCGCGCGCGTTACTGAAGAATCCAGCAGTACTGGTGTTTGACGAAGCGACCTCTGCACTCGATTCCCGGTCCGAGCGGGCGATACAGGCGGAACTGGACCGGATAGCCGCGAACCGAACGGCATTGGTCATTGCGCACCGCTTGTCGACGGTGGTGGATGCCGATCAGATACTCGTGCTCGACCACGGGAGAGTTGTCGAGCGCGGCAAGCACAGGGCGCTGCTCGAAGCCGGCGGCGTG
>LJTS01000132.1 GCA_001304425.1 Betaproteobacteria bacterium SG8_40 | reverse complement strand
CGCCCACGTCGCCGTGCCGCCGATAACCGGCATGGCCAGTGCGGCGACTGCGTAGTTGAGGCTGAACACCGAGGTCGGTTCGATGAAACTCAGGTAAAGCGCATAGGGCGCGCCCGCCATTCCCATCAGCGCGCCGGAGACGGTGGCGGCCAGGGTCTTCAGTCGCAGGGTCGGCACGCCGAGAGACTCCGCGGCGGTTTCGTCGTCGCGCAGCGCGCGCAGTCCGTGCCCGATCCACGAGGTTTCGACGTAGCGCGCGATCGCAACGGCGATGACGGCGAGCAGCGCCATCACGAAGAACAGCCAGCGCATGTAGGTGGCGAACCCGCCCGGTGTTTCCGGCGGCAGCACCGTCATGCCGCGCGCGCCGCCAACGTAATTCCAGTTCAACACGCAGGTTTCGAGCACCACCGCGATCGCGACGGTCGCGATGGAAAAGAAGATCCCGCGCAGGCGCAACGTGAGCACGCCGAGCACGAAGCCCAGCGTACCGGCCGTGCAAACCGCGGCGAGGATCTGCAAGGGCAGGGGCAGTTCCAGCGCCTTGAACAGGGCGGCGGCCGTGTAGGCTCCGACCGCGAAAAAAGCACCGGCTCCAAAGTTGACGTAACCGGCGTAGCCGCCCATCACGTTCCAGCCGGTCGCCAGCACGACGAACTGCAGTACGACGTAACCGGCAAAGAACACATACTCGTTTTCGATGAGGTGGGTTGCCGCGCCGGCAAGTGCCAGCAACAGCAGGCAGCCCGTGACGAAGGCAAAGTGCCGGCGCATGCGCTAGCGCCCGAACAGCCCGGACGGGCGCAGCGTAAGGACCAGCAGCAGCAGGCCGAATCCCACCGCAGGGGCCCAGCTCGCACCCAGCGACGTCAGCACCAGGCTCTCCGCCACGCCGAGGATTATTCCGGCGGCCAGCGTGCCGTGAATGCTGCCAAGGCCTGCAAGGACGACGACGCAAAACGTGCGGCCGATATACAGCCGTCCCAGTCCCGGTTCCACCGGGCCGACGACCAGCAACAGCGCGCCTGCGAGGGCGCACGAAGCAGTCGCAATGCCGAAGGCCTGTTGCTTGATGCGCACCGGGTCGGCGCCCATCAGGGCCAGCGCGGTGCGGTCCTGTGCCACGGCGCGGATGGCGCGGCCGGTAAACGTGCGGGACAGGAATTGCGACAACGAAACCGTCAGCAGTACCGCGACACCAAAGGCAATCATCAGGCGCACCGGCATGCGCATCTCGCCGAAAGACACGCCGGTGCCGATGTAATCGGCCTGCGCCATGCGCTGATCGACGCCAAAGGCGAGAATCAACCCGACTTCAATGACGAAGGCGAGGCCAAAGAAAAACGCCAGCCCGCGCAGTCCGCCTTCGCCGCCATCGGCCTCGAATACGTAGTGATAGAAACGATAGATCGCCAGCCCCAGCGCAAAGAAGACTGGCGCCAGGAGCACGCCCGCGACCAGCGGGTCGATGCCATAGCCGCCGAGTAACCAGACGCCATAGGCGCCGAGCACCAGTAGTGCCGGATGGGCGATATGCGGGATATCCAGCAAGCCGAACGCTACCGACAATCCCAGACTCACGGCCGCGTAGAAGCAGCCGAGCAACACGCCGGCGATCAGCGTCTCGAAGATGAGTTCCGCCGGCATCGTCGTCGCAGGGCGCGCTTAACGTTCTGTGGCAAACGGGCGAACGTCACCCGTGCGGAACGCCGCCGGTGCGACGATCACCTGTACGCCGGAATTGCGGAACTGGTCGATGTCCTGATTGGCGACATCGCGAAACTGCACGTAGACCACACGCGGCTTGCTCCACTCGCCGCCCGGTCCGTAACGGATGTCGCCGACCACCGTCTTCATGTCGTTGCTGCGGATATATTCCGCCAGTTTGCCGTGATCGAGGCTGTTGGTGGCGGTGACCGCCTGCGCCAGGATCTGGCCAATCGCGTAACTGTAGGCGGGCAGATAGAAGCCGAGCGGATCGACACCGGCATCGCCGGCGCGTGCCTGGTAGCGGGCCAGAAAATCCTTCACGCCAGGGAAATCCATTGTTTCCTCGGGCGCCCAGAAAGTGTAGTTCACCACGCCGTTGAGCATGGACCCGAGTGACTCCATCAACGAGCCGTATTGCAAACCGACCATGCCGCCACCGAAGAGCTTGACGTCATCGCCAACGCCGATTTCGCCAAGCGCGCGCACGATCGCGGCGGACTCTGACGGATAGGACGCGACGAACACGGCGTCGGGTTTATTCGAACGAATGGCCCGCATCACTGACGAGAAATCCACGGTGTTAGGCGGATAGTTCTGGTCGTACACCAGTTTCATTTCGTGCTCGGCGATCTGTTCGCGCACCCCGACCGCAAGCGTTTGCGCGAATTCCGCATCGGACGCGAGCACGGCAACGGTCTTCGCGCCGAGTTGTTCGGACAGTTCGAGGAACGGTGCCGCCCAGTCGCGCCCCGATGCGACCGGCATGTTGTTGAAGTACTTGTCGTGGCCGATGTTCGCATTGACGTCAAGGGCGAAGTTGCCGATCAGCAGCAGGTCGCGCCGCTTGGCCAGCGGCATGATCGGCGCCGTGACGTTGGTGCCGTAGGGGCCAATGAGCAGATCGACCTTGTCGACGTCGAGCAGCTTGGTATAGAGGCGCGGCGACATGGCCGGGTTGGTCTGGTCGTCATAGGCGATCAGTTCAACCTGGCGACCGAGCAGTCCGCCGGCGGCATTGACATCGTCGCGCCACATCTCCAGAGCCAGCAGGCCGGACTTGCCTGCGCCGCTGAGGGGCCCGGTCTGTGCGATCGACAATCCGACGCGGATTGGTTTATCGCCTTGTTCACAGCCGGACAACGCCGACACAACGCCCAGCAGACAGATTGCCATGCCCAGCAGCACGGCCGTGCGACTACTTGTCATCGTTCTCCCCCTCGACTGGCTTATGACACCGGATGTGCATCCGGCATTTGTTGTTCAACCGCAGTCTGGAAAGCCAGATTACCCGAATTCGACGTTCGGTTCAGCCGTTACCGCGCCGGATAATATGTGGGCAGTGCAACAACAGACCGGCGGACAGCGGAATGTGGCGCCGGTCGCAAGCGGCAGGCGCGCCGGGCGCTGGCGATCGAGGGACTGGGCTACCCGACGTGGTTCAGTGAATCCTGAAGCCGACGGAAACCAGCATCAACGACAGGACCCAGATGCCCAGACCTGGAATGAGCAGTATCGCGCCGGCGATGCGGCTCCACAGCCGTTTGCGCAACAACAGCCAGATACTGGTGCAAACGGCCGCGCCCGGAATCAGAAACATGCCGATGTAGATTCCGATTTCACTTGCGAGAAACCGGTGATGCGTTACGCCGTAAATCCAGACGGCACTGGTGATCGAAAAAACCGTGACGACAGTGTAGACGAGGCTGCGGGGCACGGGCGACATCGCTACCAAAGTCCGGGATCGCGCAACGATGCGACGCACGACAACTGAACAGTGTGCCCTTCCGTTGGCGCCGCATGCAGCACGATGGCTTGCCACCCGAACGGATACTGCAGTGCATAGGGCGGCAGAAAACCGGCGGCCGCTTCGGCGCTGAACCCGAAGCGCTGATAAAACTTCGGGTCTCCATAGACGAAGAGCATGTTGACGCCTTGTTCCGAAAGCCGTTCCATGCCGTTCTCGACGAGCTGCGAGCCGATGCCGGCCTTGTGATATTCCGGCCTGACGGCAAGGGGCGCCAGAATGTAGCCGGTCCACTGCTTGTCGATGTTGGAAAATACCGGACTGAATGCCACGTGGCCGGCGACCTTGCCGTGACATACGGCAATCAGATTCAGTGTCTGCGGATCGGATGCTTCGGTGAGCAGTCTCACTGAAAGGTCGGCAATCTGTTCGGCTTCAGCAGCTGGAAACGCCTGCAAATGAACATCGCGAATATCGTCGCGATCCCTTTTTGTTGCGACTCGGATGCGGGCGTTCATATTGCTGGTAGCGTTCTCATTCATCGGTTCGAAGCTCCCCGGCGCACCCGCCTTACGGCGGGGTCAGGCCCCGTCGCGTGATTTTCCAAACAGCGAAGCGGCGGCAATTGCCGCTCCGAGGACTGCGATCAGCAACGCAACCGCGCTGACAAAGACGGGCAACATCACTCCGGGCTTGCCCAATTCGGGGACTACGACCCGGGTGGGTTCCTCCGGGAGATATGCAAGCGTGATCCGGTCACCCCGGCTCAACTTTTCCCACAGCGGCTTCGGTAACGGCGTCGAGCCTTCGGTCTGCCGGCCTGTTGGCAACTGAAAACGGTAGTCGATCAGGTATTCCGATGATCCGTCAGCGGCAGATACGAAGCTCTTTCCGGCAATCTCGGCACTGACCCGCGGGCCCTGCGAATACGCGCGTGTTTGCCGCTCGTGGACGATCCAGCTTCCGGCAACGCCAAAACATCCGGCGATGAAGAAAACGGTACCAATGACAAACGGAGCCTTGCGCACTAGTCGTCCGATCGAATGGCCTGGCGTGGCGCGCCACTGGCGCGGACCCGTGAGGCCGGAAAAAAACGCAGGCGCTTGTAATCTCTACTTTTGTTCACTTTGGTTTTTTCGGTGGCAGCGATCCAACGAAGCGTTCACAAAGCCCGACCCAGTAGATCAGATCCTCGTCCGATTCGATTCCTTCGGGTGAAACATAAATCATGCCCTTCATGGGTTTGCCCGTAAAATCCATTTCCCTCGCATGCGCATGGGACAGGCACTCGTCATACCTTGCGGGTCCGACTCTGGCCATCAATGTGTCGCCGACGATACCGCAACACATGTGACCGTTCACCATGAAACAAAGACCGCCAAACATTTTCTTGATTTCAACGCCCGACCGGCCTTCAAAGTGCTCGTCCAATCGGTGAGCTAATCCTTCGTCATAAGCCATGGTTGTATACACGCCATCATTGAATGTGAAGTGTCCCGCGCCACCGTGCAGCAGGGGATGATTTCCGGTTCAATACAGGTGCGCACACGTGCCGCTGGCTCCGGTTCTTCCGCGCAGTAGTGTGAATGCCGCCAGCGAAATCGAATGGACGGCGTACAGAGTCATCCACGGCGACGGGCGAGGCCAGGTCCACGCCGGCGTCGAAGCGGTAAAGGCGGCTGGAACAGTGCCGCCCGGCCCAGCGGCATTGTTGTGCGCCTGCTTCAAAAGTAGGCCATCAATACGGCAAGGGCAATGCCGGCGAAACATATTAGTTGGATCAGGAAAAAGAGGAAGCGAACAAAAGTGACGGTGTTGGTTTGCACGAAGGAAACATGCACGAGCGACTGCACAATCCTCGCCGCCACCGCAGTGACGGACATCGCGCTGACGGCATCCGTCATCACGTTCGACACGTGTGCGGCAAACACAACCGCAACGAAAACCGGGAGGTTCTCCACGCAGTTGGCGTGGGCCCGCATGGCACGCTTGTAGAAGTCGCTGCCTTTCACATCGTCAGCCGGGAAATCCGTCAGGCGGGCCTTGCCGGCAAATACCGAGCCCCAGCGGTACACCCCCACCGTCAGAACGAGTAACGCGATCGTCCAGACCGCGAACAGCAGAACCATCAGAACGGGTACGGTCATCATGGAAGGTCAATCCTCCAGTCTGGGTAGCATAACGCCTGAGTCACCGGCGCAGCCTTGGAGCGTCAGTGCGCTTCGGGTTGTCCGGTGCTTCGCCAAAGTCCGATCATCTTCCGGTCACTTTCCTGCAGATGCCGCGGGATCGTTCAATCGGCGCCACACGAACCCGCGAGCATCCTCGATCCGTTGGTTTAGAAGCATGATGAATGCTGGCGGGCGCACGTCCGGCCGCTCATCTGGAACAAGCATGTATTCACCCGCTTCTTCCGGCCGTAGCCCGGCATCTACTGAAGGCAACCAATTTACCCTGTTACGGATGTTTGCGCAGCAGCCGAAAGTACAACGGAATACTTACGTCCTTGTAGCTGTAGTACACCAGAATCAGGTCGCCTTTTCGTGGTTTGAGCGGGGCGTTGTGCGGGCCGGTCGGTGCGTCGCGCAGGTACAGGCCGAAGTCGATGCGCTGCGGCGGACGTTCGGGGTGTTTTACGAAGCCGATGCCCGGTACGCGCCATGTGAGCCGCTGTGTAGACGGACCTTCTTCCAGCATCCAGCGTTGCATCTTTGTTGGCGTCGTTCGTTCGGGTTCGCTGTCAGGATTGACCAGGACATGCCTGTACGTGCCGTCAGGAGGGAAGCGGAAAAACTGTTTCGCCTGAAACCACGGATCGTTGCGGTCACTCTTCGGATCGAGCACGACGACACCAACCTGTCGCCATGTGCCGTCAAGATCTCCCTGCTGCGCTGCTCTCCACGGAAGGTCGGCCGCAGCGACCCCGGAGGGGTCGAGCGCGACCAGAACCAGCAGGCAGAAACCCTGTAACGCAGGATGCCGGATGCCAAACATGCGGATTTCCTCGAAAGTTGGAAGCCAGACGTCTCGCACAAATCGTGCCGTTTTGCAGCGTCGCTGCGGGCGCTGCGAAGCACTGCCTGCATTCGTTCACCGTATTACTCCGTGCTCGTGTGGGGCGGCGGATCGGGGTCAATAGACGCGTGCGCTGACGAGTGCACGCGTAAAGTCAGACCTCACCCGGGGAGAACTCATAGTGCTCGCCGCTCTTGGGCGAGTGATCGCGTTCGGCCATCCAGTGCCCGCCTTGCTTCCTGCGTACAAGTGAAAGTTTCATCGGCAGCAGGTTCTGGAAGAGGGGAAACGGGTCGGCCGAACTCATGATCTGGAAATGCAGGTGCGGCTGCAGCGATGCGCCGGAGTTGCCGACTTCGCCAAGTAATTGCCCGGCCGTAACCTGTTGGCCCAACTTGACCTTTATCGAACCACAGCGCAGATGTGCGTACAGGGGGAACACGCCGCCGCAGTCGAGGATGACGTAGTTGCCGCCAAGGTTCGAGAACGGCGGCTGCACTTTCGGTCCGAAGAGCAGCAACCGGAGGAGGTCAGCGAGCATCGAGAGGCGATGGCGGTCCGCCACGCCGTCTGACGCGGCGACCACGGTTCCCGGCATGACCGCAAACACCGGCTTCCCCCCATGCGTGCGTATCCTCGACCCAGATGTGCCAGAAGATGTGGCGCAACATGGAGACGTTGCGATACGGGTTACGCCGGTCCCGGACGGCGAGGAAGTCGAACGCGAGCGGAGCATGGCCCGGAGGGTTGAAAATGCCCCATTCGCCGGCTAGGGGAGGGGATATGACTATGGGGGGCGGCATGGGGTCCGTTGTGGACTAACGTCCACGTTGAACGGCGCGAAGAAGCAACGCTTCGGAGCGTCCAAATTCGAACGCGTTTTTATGCCGCAATATCGACGTATTCGACGCGGCTCTCAGGGGGTGGAATGGGCGTACCATCTTCGCGCATGCCCTCAAGATGAAACTCGATTGCTTCGCGAATCTGGGATTCCACTTCGTCAATGGTGGCGCCAGTGGCAATACAT
>LJTS01000002.1 GCA_001304425.1 Betaproteobacteria bacterium SG8_40 | reverse complement strand
ATGCCGGAGCGCCGACAGACGGCTCGGTGCGTATGCACCAGGGGGCGTGTGAGGCGCGCCTGGTGCGCGGTGGTGCCTGGGTCGACGGTGCGTCAACGGCCCGTTCGGCTTATCGCTATGCCGAAGCGGAAGATTTCCGCAACTATCAGGTCGGATTGAGAGTTGCTCGCGACCTGAAGTGACTGAGCATGATCGGAGGGCGGCCCCTTCGGGCCGTCCACCCGGCTTGAGGTGCTGACCGGGTCGGCTTTCTCTGACAACAACCTTGCGTCCGCCCCTTGTTTCACCGCGGACCGTATTTGACGCGGTTCTTACTTGACGGCGTAGCGGGCGACCGCTTCCTCGTCCCATTCGATACCGTTGCCCGGCCGGTCCGGGATCAGAACATGGCCGTCCTTGACTTCGACCGGCTGTTTCAGCACCGCCGCACCCCAGTCCACATACTCGAGCCAGTGGCAGGTCGGCGTCACGGCGAGCAGATGTGCACTGATTTCCGGGAACAGATGGCTCGACATATCGAGGCCGTGCACCTGGGCCAGTGTGGCTGCACGTAACCAGCCGGTGACCCCGCCGATGCGTTGCACGTCAGGCATGTAGAACTCGGCCGAACCGGCGTCGATTGCCCGTTGCATTTCCAGGCTGTTGAGCAGGTTTTCACCAATCTGGATCGGCGTTTCGACGGCAGCCGCGACTCTTGCGCAGCCGGCATAGTCGTCATGGCGCACGGGTTCCTCGATCCAGTACAGCCCTTCATCGTCGAGCGCCTGGCCGCGCGCGATGGCTTCGTTCACGCTCAGGGACTGGTTGAAATCGCTCATCAGCAATACGTCATCGCCGATGCGCTTCCTCACATTCCTCACGGCAGCCAGATCGTCCCTGAAATCGGGGCGGCCGATGCGGATCTTCAGTGCGGCATAATTTCCCTCGGCCAGCAGTTCCTCCGCTTCATCTGCCACTTTTGCCGGGTCCTGAATCCACAGCCCGCAACTGTTGTAGGCGCGGACCGGACGCACCGTGCCGCCGAGGCTTTTTGCCAGCGGCATTCCTTGCGACTGCGATAACGCATCCCACGCCGCCATGTCGACTCCGGCCAGCGCCTGACCGAGAATCCCGTGGACGTCGAGAATCGTGAATCGTTTGCGCAATTTCGCGTCGATCGTCAGCGGCGCGACTTCGTCGCCGCGCAGCATGTCACCGAGCGCCTCCACACATTCGACCGTTGGCTTGAGCATCGAGGGCATGAAGGCGAAAAGATAGGCACGGCCGGTAATCCCGGCATCGGTGTCCAGGTCCACCAGCACCAGTGCGGCCTGGCTGATTGCGCCGCTGGCCGACATCGGCGGCCGTTTGAATGGCGCGGCGACAGCGCGGGCGCGAATCCCGGTGATGTTCAAAGCCATCTCGTTCTCCCCTTGGTTGTTTTCGTGTTCGGCAACGTCACGATCCGCCGGCAAGTTCCAACGGGAGTGTCATGACGAAAATCATATTTGTGCTTGTTCCGGGCGACCGTTGGCGTAGAGCTTCAGCGCCGCGTAGACGAACTGGTTGGCCGGCGTCGGGATGCCGAGTTCCTTGCCCAGCTCCACCACAGTGCCGGCCAGCCACGGCAACTCCAGCCTGTTGCCGCGACGCAGGTCGCCGCACATCGACGCCACCATCGTCGGCGGGTAGCCGTCGACCACTGCCATCTGCTTCTCGATGGTGTCGCTCTCGAGTTTGGCGCCCTTCGCTATGGCTACGGTGACGACTTCGCTCATGACCTGTTGCAGCAAGGCCCGCGTATCCGGATCCTCGCGTATCGGCCCGACCGGCATGCGGCACAGCGCTGTCATGGACGACATCGTAACCAGCCGGATGAACTTGGCCCAGATGGCCGTGTGAATGTCGTCGACCAGCACCGTATTGATTCCGGCTGCTGCACAGGCGTCATAAAACGCTTCGGCGCGCTTTGACCGTGTTCCATCCAGTTCGGAGAAGAACAGCGCAGCCATGGTGCCGTTATGGCGGATGACACCGGGCTCTTCGATCAATGCGGCGATGTTGGCCACGCCACCCATCGTGTGCTCCTTGCCGTGCACCCGCAAGACGGCATCGGCCGCAATGATGCCGTTCTGGAACGAGATTACCGCGGTTCCCGGCCCGATCAGCGGCCTGGCAGCTTCGACGGCCTCGTCGGTCGACCAGAGCTTGACCGCGATCATGACGATATCCACCGGCCCGATGGTCGACGTATCGTTCGTGCAGTTCACTTTCTTAAGATGCAGGTCGCCAAGCGCGGAGTGAACCTTCAAGCCATTCAATTGCATCGCCTCGAGGTGGGCACCACGGGCGACAAAGGTAACTTCATTTCCCGCCGCGGCGAGTCGGGCGCCGAAATAACCGCCGACACCACCGCTGCCGATTACTGCGATCTTCATTCCTGTCTCCTTCGATAATGCCTGCCGTTGTACCTTAACCGTATTCTATGATCGTTTGGGCCGCGGTTCGAACCGGTCGGGTTTGAACGGACGGAGTATCAATGGAACATGAACCGTGCAGGTCTGCCGCAATTCCACCGGCTTCGCCCGATCCCGCTTCGATGTAACCGGTGTCCGGTGTCGTGACCATCTGCCCCGCGATCAACACGAGCCTGTGCGCAGGCACATCGCGAGGGTAGAATCGTCCAGCACCCTGTTACATTTTTCTGGAAGGTTTCATGAATCAGCCTAAAGACCTGCCGCCCGCCACCGATCTGCATCTCGCTTCCAGGCTGGCGGAAATTGAGCCGTTTCATGTGGTGACGCTGGTTACCCGCGCCATTGAACTGCAGTCGCAGGGACGCGACATCGTCAACATGGTTATCGGCGAGCCGGACTTTCCTACGCCTCCGGCTGTTGTACGGGCGGGCATCGAGGCCCTGCGCCACAGTCAGATTCGGTATACGCCGTCGCTCGGCAGCACGGATCTCCGCGGCAAGCTGCGCGGCTGGTATCAGGGCCGCTATGGCATCGACGTGCCGGAATCGCGCATTGCCGTGACAAGTGGTTCTTCTGCCGCCTTGCTTCTGACCATGGGTGTATTGCTTTCCCCCGGGGACGAAGTAATGATGGCCGACCCGAGCTACCCCTGTAACCGCCATTTCGTCAGGGCAATGGAAGGGCGCGCGCTCACCGTTGCCGTCGATGCCGATACCGGTTATCAGTTGACCGCCGAACTGATCGAGAAGCACTGGTCGCCGCGAACCGTGGCGGTCATGGTTGCCACGCCGTCCAACCCGACCGGAACGCTGATACCGCCGGACGAGATGAAGAAAATGCACGCCGTAGTGCGCCGTAAGGGCGGCGTGCTGATCGTCGACGAGATCTATCATGGACTGACTTACGGATTCGATGCCCACTCGGCGCTTGAATTCGCGGACGACGTATTCGTGATCAACAGTTTCTCGAAGTATTTTTGCATGACGGGATGGCGGCTTGGCAGGATGGTGATGCCGCAGGCTTACGTGCCTCATATCGAGAAGCTTGCACAGAACCTCTACATCTCCAATTCGGATGTTGCCCAGCAAGCCGCAATTGCGGCGTTCGACGCGGAAACGCTGGAATTGCTAGAAGAGAATCGCGCAAAATTTCAGCAGCAGCGCGACTATCTGTTGCCCGCGTTGCGCGATTTGGGATTTGACATTCCCGTCGAGCCACAAGGCGCTTTCTACATATATGCGAACTGCAGCCGGTTTACCGACGACAGTTTCGTTTTCTGCCGCGACCTGCTGGAAAATGCCGGTGTTGCCGTGGCGCCCGGCATTGACTTCGGGCAGCATCATGCTGCGCAACACGTGCGTTTTTCGTATCCGAAACCGGTGCCTGTGCTGCAGGAAGGCGTGCGCCGCTTGCGCGAGTACATCAAAGCCTGAAGCCTGACCGTGCGCAGCGATGCCAGAGCATCCAGTGGATGAACTTCTTTATTCGCGGCCTGCCTCACAGTGAGCCTGGAGAAAATTGAATGAGTGACTTTATGGATGGCATGTCCCGCCGATCGGTGCGAGCGAACGGCATTCGCATCAACGCCTGGACAGGCGGCGATGGCCCCGCTCTGCTGCTGCTGCACGGTTATCCCCAGACGGGCCAGATGTGGCGCAAGATGACGCCGGCGCTGATGGGGCAGTTCAGCGTGGTTTGCCCCGACCTGCGCGGCTATGGCGACTCGGACAAGCCACGCGACGGCTTCGACAAGAGAACGATGGCGCGCGACATTGCCGAACTGATGCGCGAACTCGGGCACGAACATTACATGGTTGTTGGCCATGACCGTGGCGCGCGCGTTGCGCACCGGCTGGCGCTCGATCATGCCGATGCAGTCAAGCGGCTGGTGGTCCTGGATATTGTGCCAACGCACACGGTGTTTCGCGATACCGGCAAGGAACTCGCGGCGGCGTACTGGCACTGGTTCTTCTTTCAGGCGCCGGACCTGCCGGAGATCATGATCCAGAACAGCGCCGAGCCGTTTCTGCGCACGATGTTCCGGGCGCTCACATGGCGCTCAAATGCGATCGAGGAACCGATGTTCCGCGAGTACCTGCGCGCTTTCACGCTGCCCGGCACGATTCGTTGTGGTCTTGAGGATTATCGCGCGGCAGCCACCCGCGACATTGCTGACGATGAAGCCGACATGGACAAGAAGATATCCTGTCCCGTGTACGCTATCTGGGGCGAATTCGGCAAGATGCATACGTTATTCGACGTCGTGCAAACGTGGCGTGAGAAAGCCGGTGATGTGCGCGGCAATCCCTTGCCGTGCGGGCATTTCATTCCGGAAGAGGCCCCGGAGGAATTGCTGGCGGCAATCCTGCCCTTCCTTGCCGAAGGAAAATAGACAACCCGGGCCGTCGAACGGGCGTTGGCTAAATGAGGTTCGTGATGAAACTGCAACTGATCCTTTCCGTGTTGTTTCTTGTTACCTCGCTGGGCGTAACCGCGGCGGAGCCGCCAGCGGAAACCCGCAAGCAGGAGGAAACGTTCACCGACCTGACGCCGGGCCGGGGCATGCTCGATCCGGGCAACCTTTCCATGCTGGTGCAACGTGGCGACGTGCGCGCGATGAACAACGTCGGCTTGCTGTGGGCCAAGGGTTTCGACGGCAAGCAAAGTTACGAGGAGGCGCTGCGCTGGTGGAACGAAGCGGCGCGGCGCGGCTATACCGTCGCGATGAACAACATCGGACTTGCCTACGCCAATGGCCATGGCGTCGAGCCTGACATCAAGCAGGCGTTCGACTGGTGGCTGAAGTCCGCCATCGGCGGCAATGCCTGGGCGATGAACGCAATCGGGGATTGCTATGAGACCGGGCAGGGTGTCGGACAGGACTACGTTATTGCGATGACCTGGTACCAGACCGCGGCAGAGTCGGGCGACCCGCTGGCCCATTACAACGTCGGCGCGTTGTACGAGGGCGGCTTCGGCGTGGAACGCGACTATGCCGAAGCGCTCGAGTGGTACAGACTCGCTGCCCGTCTGGGGGATGCTTCGTCGATGCAGGCGCTTGGGCGCTTCTACAGTGACGGGCTCGGCGTGGAGTCTGATCTCGTCGAATCCTACGCGTGGCATCAGCTGGCTGCGTCGCGCTTCAAACCGCAGGAAGTCAGGGACCTGCAGCTGAACCGGGAGCAGGCGGCTCGCGTAGCGGCACAGCTCTCTGACGAACAGATGGAGCAGGCGGCGCAACGGCTGATGCAACTCGAGATCCTGAACAGCCCTCCTGAACCGGATAAACCGTTGGAGCCCGGGGAAACCCGGACCTAGGGGCCGTGGCTTGAACCTATCCGGTCAAATCCTGCGATCGATCCGCTTCGGCTCGTTGGTGCTGCTCGCGCTGGCACCGTTGCCGGTGTTGTCAGCGGCGGCGCAGCCCGCGGAAGAAAAGCCGGCCGCGGGCACCGGCATGTACAGCACCTACGTTGACAAGCGCAGCAGTTACTTCAGTGACGAACTTGGCAAGACGGCGCCGATTGCGATGGAAGACCTGTTGGCCGAGCTTTTGATCGCTATCGACCGCCTCTCGAAGTACAAGGTCCCCGACGAAGCGCCCCCCATACACCGCGTACCGCACGAGACGATTGAGCAGCTCACCTGCGGTGCCGAGTGCGCGGCACTCGCCGTGTACCGTGCGGGAGAGGGCATCTATCTGGACGAGGCTCTGCAGCCCGAAACGAATATCTTCGCGCGCTCGGTGCTGTTGCATGAACTGGTGCATTACGTTCAGGACGCGTCCAATGAACTGGCGGAAGCCAGGCCATGCGAGCGATGGTACCGGCGCGAGCAGGAAGCCTACGCGCTGCAGAAAGTATTTCTGATGCTGGCCGGAAGCCAGATTCGTGTAGCCTACTCGGCCGGATCGACCTGTGAACAGGATGGCTGAATAGGTTGCGCCGCGAATACGCCGGTGCGGTTGTGGGCCGCACCGTGGCAGGATAAGCTTTCCCCGAACCGTTTTACCGTGAAGAAAGCGACATGTCCTCAACATCACCCGTCCCGTTCAAACTGAATGTAGACCAGGCTGTACTCGATGACTTGCAGCAGCGTCTTTCGAGCACTCGCTGGCCAGACGAAATACCGCAAAACGGCTGGAAGTACGGAACCGATCTCGCTTACCTGAAGTCGCTGGTGGAGTACTGGCGCACCCAATACGACTGGCGCAAGCACGAAGCCACCATCAACAGCTTTCGTCAATACAAGGTCAAGCTTGCCGGCATCGACCTGCATTTCATCCATGAAGAAGGCAAGGGGTCGAGTCCCATGCCGTTGCTGCTGTCGCACGGCTGGCCCGGCTCGGTGTACGAATTTCACGAACTGCTGCCGATGTTGACCGACCCGCAGTCGCATGGCGCCGATGCGGCCGATTCGTTCAGCGTGGTGGCGCCATCGCTTCCGGGTTACACGTTTTCGTTCAAACCGGGGCAGGAGCGATTTTCCCTCGAACGGATCGCTGACGCATTCGCCGAACTGATGACGCGCGTGCTCGGCTACGATACTTTCGTTGCGCAAGGCGGGGACTGGGGCGCTTTTGTCACCTCGCGACTGGGATACGCGTATCCGCAGAACGTTCTCGGTATTCACCTGAACATGCTGGCGGTACGGCGCGATGCGCAAATGTTCGACAATCCGACGCCGGAGGAACAGAAATTCATCGAACAGCTGAATCTGTTTCTCAAGGAAGAGACCGGTTACCAGTGGATTCAAGGGACCAAACCGCAAACACTTTCCTACGGGTTGACCGATTCACCTGTAGGGCTTGCAGCCTGGCTGGTGGAAAAGTTCTACACCTGGACCGACTGCCGTGGCGACCTGGATGGATATTTTGGCCGCGACACCATGCTCACGGACATCATGCTCTACTGGGTAACCGGCGCGATTGGTTCGTCTTTCTGGCCTTATTACGCGCGCATGCACGGGCCGTGGCCGATTCCCGCGGGTGAGACGGTCAATGTGCCGACCGCCTATATCGAATTCCCGAAAGAAATACTGCGTCCGCCTCGCGTCGTGGCTGAACGCATGTACACCAACATCCAGCGCTGGACTACGAAGGAGCGCGGAGGACACTTCGCTGCGCTCGAACAACCTGCGGTACTTGCAGAAGACGTGCGAGCTTTCTTCCGTGCACTGAGATAGTGCACTGCAACTTCATGCCGGTGGTGTTTGCCGGCAAGAAGATTCCGTATGCCTGCGGAACGCAGTTCCACGATGTGGCATGAGCTGTCCGCCTCGTGTTAGGGTCCTCACTGAGCGGGAGCCGCATCTGATGGAAATGCGGCTCGCTGGAACGCAGAAAACGTCAAATGGTGGGAAATCTGCCAAGGAGGGCAACATGAGGAAGCTATCCTGGACGTTCGTCTTGCCGGCGGTGGTGACCGCAATCATGTTTGTAGCCGGTTGTGGTGACGGCGGCAATGACCAGCAGGCCGCCGTATCGGGTGACTCGGCTGCACCCGCCGCGAGGAAAGTGACGCTGAAAGTGGCTTCGGCGTTTCCCACGTCACTCGCACTGATTGGCGAAGGTGCCGTCACCTTTGCCGGGAAGGTGCAACGTGTCTCCGGCGGAAATCTCGAAATCAGGATCTTCGAGCCGGGCGCTCTGGTTCCGGCGCTGGAGGCGATTCAGGCCGTGTCCAAGGGATCGGTCGATGCGGCCTGGACAACCGCCGGCTTTTTCGCCGGTACCGACATGGCTTTCAACTTCTTCACTGCGGTGCCGTTCGGGCCGGACGCGCCGGAGTATATGGCATGGATGTACCACGGCGGTGGCCTGGAGCTGGCCGATGAAATGTTCGGTGCGCACAATGTCAAATACATCCCATGCGCGTTTCAACCGCCGGAAGCGTCTGGCTGGTTTCGCCAGGAGATCAAGAGCCTGGACGATCTCAAAGGCATGAAGATGCGCTTCTTCGGTCTCGGTGCGCGCGTGATGGACAAGCTGGGTGTGGCGACGCAGTTGCTCGCACCCGGCGATATCTTCCAGTCGCTGCAGCTCGGCACGATTGACGCCACCGAGTTTTCGATGCCAGTCATGGACGAGAGCTTCGGTTTCTATCAGGTTGCCAAGTACTACTATTTCCCGGGTTGGCACCAGCCGGCGTCCATTCTCGGCCTGTTCATCAACCTCGATCTGTGGAACGGCTTGTCCGATCAACATCAGGCGATTCTGGAGGTGACCTGCGGCGACATGATTCGTGACATCCTCGCCCGGGGCGAGTTCATGCAATCGCCGGCCATGACGCGCATGCGCGACAAGCATGGCGTGAAAATCATGTACTGGCCGCCCGAATTCCTCGCAGCGTATAAAAAGGCGTGGCAGGAGGTCATCGCGGAGGAATCGAAGAACAACCCCAACTTCAGGAAGATCTATGCCTCTTATTCGAAGTTCCGGGAGGGCTTCAAGCTATGGGGTGACAACGGTTACCTGAAACGGTGACTCCGGCAGGTGCACCGCTTTGCTGATGCGGAAAGCGCGCTCACGGTCGGTTTCGGTTTGATGCGCCGTGCAGCGAGGCCGGGCGCCTTACGCAGTGTTGAGAACAACCGGACGGGTTAGTGCCTGTTTGATCTGGACCGGATGTGCGATGGGAGAATTTCAACAACAGGTATCTAGCCTGCTCAAGGAGGAGACGATGAAAAAATTCGGCAAACGCTCGACAGTTGCGGTGCTCATGGTGTTATTCATGTTCGCCGCTGGCTGCGGTGACAAGGGGAATGAACAACAGGCGGCATCTTCGGAGGCTGCGCCCGGCGCGGCTGCCCAGAAAGTATCGATGAAGGTGGCATCGGCATTTCCTCTGTCACTGGCCCTGCTGGGAACATCTGCGGTGACATTGTCCGAAAAGATCGACCGCGTTTCTGGCGGTAGCATCGAGATGAAAATGTTCGAACCCGGCGCGCTGGTGCCGGCACTCGAAGCGATCCAGTCGGTTTCTAAAGGCTCGGTCGATGCGGCGTGGTCGACGGCGGGCTACATGGCCGGCACCGACATGGCCTTCAACTTCTTCACCGCGGTGCCGTTTGGTCCGGATGCCCCGGAGTACCTGGCATGGATGTACGAAGGGGGCGGCCTGGATCTCGCCAACGAAATGTTCGGCGAGCACAACGTCAAGTTCGTTCCTTGTCTGATCCTTTCGCCGGAAGCGTCCGGCTGGTTCCGTAAGGAGATCACGTCGCTGGACGATCTGAAAGGCATGAAGATCCGCTTCTTCGGCCTCGGCGCGCGCGTTCTGGACAAGCTGGGCGCTGCAACCCAGTTACTCGCGGGCGGCGATATTTTCCAGGCACTGCAACTCGGCACCATTGACGCGACCGAGTTTTCCAATCCCATCGTGGATGAGGGCTTCGGCTTCTATCAGGTCGCCAAGTACTACTACTTCCCGGGGTGGCACCAGCCGGCATCGCTGTCGGGTCTGTTCATCAACCTGGATGTCTGGAAAGGCATGTCCGACCAGCAGCAGGCGATGATCGAGTTCACCTGCGGCGACATGGTTCGCCACGTCCTCGCGCGTAGCGAATCGGTCCAGGCACCGGCGATGCAGCGCATGCGTGACGAGCACGACGTCAAGATCAGATATTGGCCGCAAGAGTTTCTCGATGCCTATGAGAAGGCCTGGAAGGAAGTCGTTGCGGAAGAATCGGCGAATAACGCCAATTTCAAGAAAATCTATGCGTCCTACTCGAAGTTCCGTGAGGACTTCAAGCTGTGGGGAGATAACGGTTACCTGAAGCGGTAATCGTGGCGGCACGGGAAGCGCAAGCGCTTCCCCGTTGCCGTCAGGGGCCCCCGCCCCGGATTTGTCCCCGGCTAGCGTTCGCTGCTGGCTGGAACATTTCCCCTGAAAAGCTTGTTGCCCGGGCCCGCCCGGCAACGTAAGAACGATCCGGCGGCGCAGTGTGACGTTCATGCACTGGCAGCCGGGCGTTTTTTCCCTCGAGCAGTCCGGAGCGCCTGCCCGGAAACGGCCTGCGAGGCGCCCCGATCCGGGCAGGAATATAGAAGCTTCCGGTCGTCCCACACGAATTTCCGCGACATTTACAGGCAGCAGGGTGAGAATAGCGACCCTCAGCTATTGAGAAGCCGCTGCAAGGCCCGAAGGGGCTTTTGGGCTCATGACCACTTTGTGGCAAGGGCCGTGTGCTCATGGTAGGGTTTGCACTTGACGGGCATATCATGGCGAGAAACCGTGTTAGCCCCTGAAAAAAGCGCATCCGGAACCGAGGCTAACCGAAAAAAGGCACAAATCCCGGATCGCAAAAAATATCGAGGGGCGAAACGCCCGCCAAGGAGGAGAAAATGAAGAAGTTGTTCGGGATTTCCGTGATTGCATTGTTTGCAACTGCGGTGGTGGGTCTTGCGGGTTGTGGCGACAGCGGCTCGCCGCAGCAAGGTGCGTCTTCGGGCGAAGCGGCGGCGCCCGCTGCCGAGAAGGTCACGCTGAAAATGGCGAGCATCTTCCCTGCCTCATTGCAGCTGCTTGGCGACAGCGGGGTCAAGCTGACCAAGACCGTCGGCGAAATTTCGGGTGGCACCCTCGAACTGAAATTCTTCGAACCTGGTGCACTGGTCCCGGGACTCGAGTCGATTCCTGCCGTCGCGAAAGGTTCAGTCGAATCGGCATGGTCGAGCCCCGGTTTCTTTGCGGGCACCGATACGACCTTCAACCTGTTCTCTACTTCGCCGTTTGGAGCAAACCCCACCGAGTTTCTGGCGTGGATGTATTACGGCGGCGGTATTGAACTGATGGATGAAATGTTCGCCGCGCACAACATCAAGGCGATTCCCTGCCAGATGATTCCGCCGGAAGCATCCGGCTGGTTCCGCAAGGAAATCAAGTCGCTCGATGATGTCAAGGGTATGAAGATGCGCTTCTTTGGACTGGGCGCCAAGGTCATGGACAAGATGGGCGTGGCAACACAGTTGCTGGCGCCGGGCGATATTTTCCAGGCGCTGCAACTGGGCACGATCGACGCTACCGAGTTCTCCATGCCATCGAGTGACGAGAGCTTTGGTTTCTTCCAGGTCGCCAAGTACTACTATTTCCCGGGCTGGCACCAGCCGGCGTCGTTTAACGCCCTGTTTATCAACATGGACGTGTGGAACAAGCTGTCGGCCCAGCACCAGAGGATTCTCGAAGTGGCCTGCGGTGACTCGGTTCGTGACGGACTGGCCAGAGGCGATGCCGCTCAGGCACCGGCCATGCAACGCATGGTCGACAAGCATGACGTGAAGGTGATGAACTGGAGCAAGGACATGCTCGATGCCTACAAGAAAGCCTGGGACGAGGTGGTGGCGGAGGAATCGGCCGCCAATCCCAACTTCAAGAAGGTTTACGATTCCTTCTCGAAGTTCCGCAAGGAATACGCATTGTGGGGACAGAACGGCTACCTGAAATAGAAATGGGTGGCAGGGCAGAGTGGGCGTGCTAACGCCCACTCCTTGCTGTTCCAATCCGGTCTGAGAGAACATCATGGAACGAATGCTGAAGCTGAGTGACGCCATTGACGGTGTGCTTTACCGCGTGGCGATGTGGGTGGGCTGGTTGTTCGTAGTGTGTACCGTCGTAATCGCCTTCGACGTTCTGACCCGGAAAATCGGATACCAGATGCCGGGGATGGGCTCGACCCGCCTGCAGGAACTCGAATGGCATCTGCACACGGCCCTGTTCGCATTCTGGATTGGCATTGCCTACGTCAAGAATGCGCATGTGCGTATCGACATTGCATTCATCAATGCTAAGCCACGCACGCACGTGTGGGCCGAGTTTCTCGGCTGTATCATCCTGGCAATACCCTATTGCCTGTTCGCGATCTACTTTAGTCTGGACTTCACCTGGATCGCCTGGGTCGACATGGAAGGCTCGGCGTCGTCGAATGGTTTGCCCTACCGGTGGATTCCCAAGGCATTCATTTCTCTCGGCCTGATCATGCTGTTTGCGGCGGTCATTTCGGTCCTGATGCGCACCATTGTTTACCTGTGGGGACCGGAAGAGTTGCGGAAGAAAGCCAACGTCGCGGTTATCAAAGATCATCACGGAGCGACGGCATGAGCTGGATAACACATCATATTGCGCTGGTGCTATTCGCCGTTCTGGCGATTGCGCTGTTCTGCGGCTTCCCGGTTGCATTCGTGCTTGGCGGCGTCGCAATCATGTTCGGCGGTATCGGCATTCTTCTGGGTGTTTTCGAGCCGGTTCAGTTCTTCAACCTGTTACCGCGCGTGTGGGGTGCGGCGGCCTCGAATCCGATTCTGGTCGCGGTGCCCATGTTCATTTTCATGGGCACGATGCTGGAACGCAGTGGTGTAGCCAACGATCTGCTGCATTGCCTGCAGGTGCTGACCCGCCGCATTCCTGGCGGACTGGCGATGTCGGTGACGCTGATGGGAACCATCATGGCGGCAACGACGGGCATTGTCGGCGCGTCCGTCGTAATGCTCACAATGATCGCGTTACCGTCCATGCTGCAGCGTGGTTACGACAAGAAGCTCGCAGTCGGCACGATTGCCTCGGCCGGAACGCTGGGCATTCTGATTCCACCATCGATCATGCTGGTGATTATGGGCGACTTGTTGTCCATTTCGGTGGGAGCGCTGTTTGCCGCCGCGGTTTTCCCGGGCCTCATCCTGGCGGGTCTTTATGTGGCCTATATCGGCATTGCCAGTTTCATGAATCCGGACCGGGCGCCGGCTTTGCCTTCCGATATCGGGCCCAAGACCAGTGCCGAGATGTTCGCGCTGATCGGCAAGAGTTTTTTCCCGCCCGTGTTACTGATCACGCTGGTTCTGGGGTCGATTTTCGGGGGCTGGGCAACCCCGACCGAGGCCGCCGGCGTCGGATGTATCGGCGCCATGTTTCTCGCCTGGATCAACAAGCGTCTCGATATGCAGACGCTGAAGGAAGTGATCGAGCGTGCCGGCCTGACCAACGGCATGGTGTTCTTCATCTTCTTCGGAGCGACGCTGTTTTCATACGTGTTCCGGTCGTTGGGCGGGGATGATCTGATTGTGGAGCTGCTGGCGACGATCGGTATCGATACCGGCTGGGAGATACTGACATTCATGCTGGTGCTCACCTTCGTTCTCGGCTTCTTCTTCGACTGGATCGAGATCACGCTGATCGTGCTGCCGGTGTTTGCGCCCATTTTGCAGGGAGTCGATTTCGGGCCCCATATCGGCGAAGGCGGCCCCATTGTTTTCCTGACCTGGTTCGTCGTCATGATGTCGGTGAACCTGCAGACTTCGTTCCTGACCCCTCCGTTCGGATTTACGCTGTTTTATATGAAGGGCACGGTGCCGCCCTCGATCAACATGGCGCATATCTATCGCGGCATCATTCCGTTTGTTGCGCTGCAGCTGATCGGGCTCAGTCTTATCCTGATGTTCCCGCAGATCGCACTTTGGCTGCCCCGCTGGTCGGGCTTCCTGTACTGACGGTGCCGGCAGCGGCTTCTGGCCAGGTAAGCAAAACGGGGCGCAGTGCGCCCCGTTTCATTTGAAGGCCGCCGGCTGATGATCTACGGTAGCGCTTCGATTTCTGTCCGCCTTCTTCCAGGCCTCACGGTTCGCTGATTACCATGCGTAATTTTCTCGGTTTGTTCTTCTTTTTCCTGTCTTCCGCTGTTTCGGCCCAGACAGGCGCTGTCGACACGATAAAGATCGCGTTTATCGACGCGTTGAGCGGGCAGTACGCCGATATCGGCTTTGACAGCCTCAAGCAATTCCAGGCGGCCATTGCACACACCAATGCAAATGGCGGCGCACTTGGCCTCGATCTCGAGCTGGTGCCGCTTGACGACCAATCCAGTGTCGAGCGTGCGCTGGAAAACCTCGACCTTGCGCTGGGGCAGGGGATACGTTTCGTGACGCAGGGTAACAACCCGGAAGTCACGGTCGCGCTGGCAAGGGCGATCGATGCACACAACCAGGAGAACCCAAGTCGCGCGGTGCTTTTTCTCAACTACGGCGACGGGGCTCCTCAGCTCGATGACGCACAATGCAATTACTGGCATTTCCGTTTCGATGCGAGCATCGCGATGAAAACCCACGCGCTTGTTGACGGCATTCCCGACGATGGCAGCATACAGAGCGTTTATCTGGTCAATCAGGACAACGGTTGGGGGCATCAGGCCAGTCGCGAAATCCAGCGCGTGTTTTCGCAACGCAGGCCGGACTTGCAGGTTATTGGAGACGACGTACACCCGGCCAGCGTCAACCACGATCTTTCTGCAACCATGCAGCTGATCGAGGCCTCCGGTGCCGGTGCCATCGTGACGGCAAACCGTGGCGCCGACCTGATCGGCTTGATGTCGGCGATGGCCGTCAGCGGCAACCGGAGGCCGCTCTTCATCGCCAGTAACGTTGCTTCCGGAGTGCCCGCTGCGGTCGGCGATTCGGGAGCGGGCCGCGTCACCGCGGTATTCACCTGGCACCCCAACATCGGTGACAACCTGTTGAGCCTGTTCGCTGAGTCGTATCGGCAAACCAACGGCGAAGACTGGAACGGACTGCCGGGCTTTGTCACCGTTCAGATGCTTGCAACGTCGATGCAAAACGCGCGCTCCATTGACCCGGTGCAAGTGGCGCGCGTGCTCGAGGGGCTGTCGTTTCTGGGAGCCGCCGGCCCGACAGCCATGCGTGAGGACAATCACCAGTTATTGCAGCCGTTGTTCCTTGCCAGACTGGTCGGGGCTGACAAGAGCTCCGGGGTAAATGCCGCAGTGGGCGCCAGCCTGGGGTGGCAGACCGTTTCGCGCATCGAGCCGGATGAAACCGCAAAGGAAACAGCATGCAGGATGCGCCGACCGCGAAGCCCGGCCGCGCAGTAACACTGCATTCACACGCGCCGGCGTTTATCTGCCGGGGCCATGCAAGCCGAACAGCAGTTGCGGATCACCCGGTGTCCAGTTGCAATCGAATTGCGAGCGGCGTCCCATGCGGCGTGTTCGCTCCAGTAATTGCCGTCCCACCGCGAGTTGGCCAGGCTCCCATTTTTTCAGTGCCGTAACGGCATCCCGTTCATCCGTCAGCGCTTGCGCCAGTGACCATGCATCGGCCGCCGCTTTCGCAGTCCCGGCCGCGGCATGTGGCCGGGCGACGAACGCCGCATCGCCAATGAGGCAGATTCGCCCAAACGCCATGCGGTCAATGTCGATATCGTAAATCACCTGCAGAAAAAGCTGGTCGACCGCCAGAACCACTTTCGCCATCGGAGTTGGCAAGCGCGCCATTGCGGTAGCACGCATGTCTGCGATGTGGCGCTCGCTCGCGGCACCCGGCGGCAAGGAGATTTCCCTTCGCTGGCCGCCGTTGTCGGTCATCAGATCGTCGAGATCGCCGCCTTCGAGATAGTTGCGGTACCAGACCAGATTGAGCAGACGCTCGCCGCGCTTGACCGAGCCATCCGGTCCGGGTATCGGATAGATGAGTACCTGACTGTTGGCATGGATATAGTAGGTGATCGCGTCGGAAAACAGCGCTTGCGTCGTTTCATCGAGCGCTGCTTCAGGCACCATGCCGCGCCAGCATACGTAACCGGCGTATTGTGGTTTGACCCCGGGTAATAGCCGCGCACGCGCGGTTGACGCAACGCCGTCTGCACAGACCAGCAGATCAACGCGTTGTGCCTTTCCGTTGGCAAAGCGCACGTTGACGCCGTCACTGCTCTCTTCCCAGTCCGTCATCTCATGGTCGAGATGATAGATCCCGGACGGCATGCGCCCGAGCAGTTCCCGGTAAATCGTCGTCCATGAACTGAAACGGTACTGGTGGGCGCCGTCATAGGCGAATGCACCATCGCGCGTCAGATAGCGCAGACGGGACGTGGCAACGCTGATGGTGTCCAGTCCAACACCCGCGCGTTCGACCAGATAGCGTTGGCTCTCCGGCAGGAAGCCGATGCCGGCGCCGCGTTGCGCCAGTACCATTGGTGACCGCTCATACACGTCAACGCCGATGCCGAGATCGCGCAACAACAAGGCGGCAGTCAACCCGCCGAGCGAACCTCCAACGACAGCGACTTTCATCGGCGGTACGGGACTACGATGCGGACCCTGACGCCAGGCGGCGGTGCGAATTTCCGAATGCTGTCGACAACGAGTAACGTCGCCGCGAATTCATCCACGCTTCCGGGGTGCTGCACGAACGCTTCGCTCATGTCGTTTCCCGCTCCTGTATGTCGGTTGCTCGCGTAAAGTAGCACTCGGCGCGGGCGATGTGAAGCAAGGCAGAACGAGACCGCCTGCGCGATTACGACGCCCGGATTCAACCTGTCGCCGAAGAGTATGGCGGCCGGCAAGCGGTGCAATTCGCCGGGGTCCGTTCCGCATGGGGCGATTTCCTGCCGACCGAAGTGCGCGTCACCGAATGGCCCGACCGTGCATCGTGGGACCGTTTCACGAAGGATCGGAGGGTGGCGAAACTGGCAGAATTGCGCGATAGTGCGCTCAGCAAACTGACTGTGACGCGCTGCCGTGCGCAGGCGACCGGACATTGATTACCGTCCCACGCCGTTGGCGCGCTCATCAATCACGGAGGTCAACGTGACGCTCAGGGATGAACTGGAACAGCAGCTCGCAAAATTCAGGCAGCGCGCGTCCGGCGAACTGATCGAAACGATCCAGGCGGGTGTCGACGAGTTGATCGACAGCGGCATCGCGCGCCGCGCAGCTGGCGAAGGCGACATGGCGCCGGATTTCGCATTGCCGAACGCGCTGGGAAAGCGTGTTGAGTTGTCGGCGTTGCTTGCTGCTGGCCCGGTCGTCCTGACTTTCTATCGAGGTGGCTGGTGCCCGTACTGCAATCTGCAGCTACGGGCATACCAGCGCGTCCTGCCGGAGCTGCGGGCACTGGGTGCGACGCTCGTGGCGATTTCTCCCGAACCATCTGACGCATCGCTCTCCACGCGGGAGAAAAATGCGCTCGAATTCGAAGTGCTGTCTGACATCGAGGCAAAAGCGGCTAAAGCCTACGGCGTGTTGTTCGATCTGTCGGACGCGCTTCGCGAGGCCTACATCGGTATGGGCAAGGATCTGTCGCAGATCAATGCCGACGGCGCATGGCATCTGCCGATACCGGCCACCTACGTGATTGCTCCCAATGGCCGCATAGCACTCGCGTACGTCGATCCCGAGTACCGTAACCGCCTCGAGCCTGCGGACGTGCTCGCCGCAGTCAGGGCCATGCAGGCCGCGGAGCCGCAAGCCGGTTGAACGCGCGGCAAGATTCCGCAAGGCGCACGCGCGATCGCCTCAGGGATAATTGAACGGCATCGGATAGGGTCGGCCGAAGGCAACGCCAGCGCGCACTGTGTGCAAGGGTTTCAGCCAGCGCGTGCCGCTGCGGCGGTTATTCCTGGTGTCGACGAATTCCACCGGTTCTTCGATCAGTTCCAGCACCGACACGTCGGCGGGGGCACCGGTTTGCAGGGTGCCGAGTTTGTCGACGCGGTTGATGACTCCGGCCGGTGCCGACGTGGCGAGAGCCACCACCTGTTCGATGGACAGACCGAGATTGAGGAATTTGCTCATTACCCAGGGCAGGTACGGCATGCCCGGAGAATTCCCGCTGAGTGCATGAATGTCGCTGCTGATGGTATCGGGCATCAGTCCCTGGTCGATTGCCGGTTCTGCGATCGTGTAATCGAAGCTGCCGCCGCCATGGCCGACGTCGATAATGACGCCGCGTTGTTTCGCCGCCAGCGCGGCCGGCAGCAGCTTTCCGTTTTGCACGACGTTGTTGCCGGCACCGCTATAGGAATGGGTGAGAATGTCGCCGGGACGTAGCATGTCCAGCAACGTCGACAGGTTGCCCGGTGCATCGCCAATGTGGCACATGACGCGCGCGCCGGTGCCGGCAGCCTCGGCCGCGACCAGGGCGCGGCGCAACGGCTCAAGGCCGTTGTCACCGACGACATTTCGGGAAATGCGCACCTTGATCCCGAGTGCGACATCACTGTTTTCCGCCAGGCATTTCGCCGCGGCATCGACGTCAAGGTAATCGATATTGAGTTCTTCGCCGACAGGAAAGCCGGCCAGGCCGATACGCGAGATGTGAATGAACGCGAACATGCGGCTGCGCGTGGCGCCCATCACGTGATGCCTGAAAGCGCCGAAGTTGTTCGCGCCTGCGTCGCCGGCGGAGACGTAGGTTGTTGTCGCCGTATAGGGAGTGAGTTCGTCGGCCGGCAAGCCTAGCGCCGAGCCCAGCGGATAGACGTGCGTATGCAAATCAACGAGCCCGGGGACAACCAGGTTGCCGCCGGCATCGATAACGTGCTTCGCGGTCTCGAGCGGGATTGTCGGCTCGACCCGTACGATCCGGCCCCAGCGAATGCCAATGTCGTATCGACCCTGAAGTTTCTGGCCTGGGTCGAGTACTTTCCCGCCACGTATCAGGAGATCCAGACGACCGTCGTCGTTCGCCCGCAAGGTGCCGGGAATCAGGGCCGCACCGCTGATTGCAGCAGCACACGTCAGAAACTGTCGCCGGTCGAGCTTGCTCATTGCTGTTTCCGCCTTTCCGATTGCTTTCGCGCAGATCACATCCCGGTCAACGCTGGTGACCGGCCGCCGTGGCTACGGCTGGGGATGAGTTTAGCGGCTGCACGTCCTGGTGTCGCTATAGCAGCGAACCGGAGCAAGGATAGCGCGAGAGCGCGCTGGCGTTCCAGCGGCTATCGGTAAGCTATTCGTAATCCTCCTCGATGTAGTCTGCGCTGCACACGCTTGAAAGAAGTTTCTAAGGAGGAGGTTAACGAATGATGACTCGTTCACTTGCTTATCTCGGTTTGGCACTTGTTTTCCTGTCGTTCACAGGCATGGCCACGGCGCAGGAAGTGGCTTCACCGAAACTGGAGTACCTGATGACGTATGAGGCGGAGCTCGAATTGCCGCAGGTGATAAATGACTCGTTGTACATCTACACTTGCAAACCGGGCGGCTGGGCACGCGGACCCGGCATCAATGGTTCATTTACCGGCGGCCCATGCGACTGGCTGCGCATCATGCCGTCGGGTGTCGCCAGGCTTGACGTTCGCGCAACCCTTGAGACTGATGACGGCGAGCTGATTTACATCACTTACAACGGGATCATCCAGCACAGTGAAAAGAGTTACGAAAAACTGGTCAACGGTGCGCGAATTACTCCCGAAGACGGTATTTACTTCATCACCGCTCCAACATTTCAGACGAGTTCAGAGAAGTACGGCTGGCTGAATGGCGTGCAGGCAGTCGGCAAGATGGCTGAGGTGCAAGTCAACCCCGAGCGCTCTTACGTACGCTACGACGTTTACGTCGTGCGCTGATTTTCCCGCTTCTCTCTCCGGGTTTCGGGGCGGCCTTTAACCGCCCCGTTTTTTTTCTTTGAATTTTCGATGTTTGGGTGAAACCACGGACAAACTGGCTGAATAGGGTAATATCTTTGTCGATGCCGGCTTGTCGCAGAACCGGGAACCAGATACGGCCTAACCAATCCGCGCGATGAAGGCATGTCATTACATAAACAGTTCGGCTCCGCTTTTCGGATATGATCGGTACCGCAAGACACTGACGTCGAGGAGTATTGGTCGCTGTTTGCGCCGGACAAAGGCGACCGCTAGGGTCAAGCTGAACGCGGTCAGTTCAAATTCGCCAGGCAGTGCGGCCAAAGTGGAACTGTGCACATACGCCTTCACGCATCGGGTTTCCCGGAAAACACATCGATGAAGCAGATTATTCCCCCAGTCGAGGCCGCGCATGAAGGCCATCCGCTTGAGCAGCGTTTGCTGCAAATCATGGAAGTGGCGCGCGAGGTAGCGGGCGTTGATCGCTTGCATCTCTGGGCGCTCGCGCCGGAAGGCGATCGGCTGCTCTATGTGGTCGGATCGGGTCTGTTGCAACGGGACAAGCAATCGCTCAAGAAACGGCCGAAGATTCAACTCGCAAAAGCCGGCGCGATGGCAAAGTCTCTGCGCGAAAAGACTGCGCTGCTGGTTAGCGGCGCCGATGCAAAGCTTCCGCAGATGCCTCCTGCGTTCCGCGCAGTTCAGTCGACCAGCTACTTTGCCGCGCCACTTATTGGCAGCGGCGAACCATTGGGTTTGCTGGTGGCCGATAACGAGTACAACGGAACGGAGCTGACTGCAAAGTGCCTGCGCCTGCTTCTCGATCTTGCATCTTGTCTAGCCACGATGGTCGATCATGAGCGCCTGCAGTCACAGTTGGAAGAGCACGAACGTAAATCGACCGAATTGCTGGAACGGCAGACCGCAACTGCCGAGATTCTCAAGGTCATCAGCACCTCGACGACCGACCTGCAGTCGGTGATGGATACGCTGGTCGAGAGCGCGGCACGCTTGTGCGGCGCGACCGACGCGGTTGTCCACCGCGTGGAAGACGATTCGCTGATGATTTATGCTCAATATGGCTCGGAGGTGGCGGATACGGTTGGCGTGCGCGTCCCCCTCGAGCGGCAGTCGCTGACGGGCCGGGCCGTTCTGGATGGTCAACCGGTTCACGTCCCGGACACGATGGACTTGCCAGACGCCGAGTTCGCCTGGGCGAAGGCCGCCGCGAAGCGGTTTGGGTACCGCGCCATGCTCGCGATGCCGCTGCTCAGCCAAGGGGCTGCGATCGGCGCAATCGGTGTTCGCCGCAAGGAAGCCGGTGCGTTCTCGGACAAGCAGGTCGAGTTGCTCCAGACTTTCGCCAACCAGGCGGTCATCGCGATCGGGAATACGCGGTTGCTAAAAGATAGGCAAGAGGCGCTGGAACGGGAGGCCGCGACCGCCGGGATCCTCAAGATCATCAGCACCTCGACGACTGATCTGCAGCCGGTGATGGATGCGCTGGCTGAGAGTGCGGCCCGGTTGTGCGGCGCCACCGATGCGATGATCCAGCGCGTGGAAGGCGACGGGCTTCGGGTTTTCGCTCAATATGGCACAGCGGTCAAACACAGTGTCGGCGTGCTTGCCCCGCTCGAGCGGCAGTCGGTGGCGGGACGGGCTGTTCTGGATATGCAAACGATTCATATCGCCGATCTGTTGGCAATGCCGGACACCGAGTTCGCCTGGGCGAAAGCCTATGCGAAGAAGGCCAGGTACCGCAGCATGCTCGCAGTGCCGATGCTGAGCCAGGGGGTTGCCATCGGCATCATTGGCGTTCGCCGCAAGGAAGCCGGTCCGTTCTCGGACAAACAGATCGCACTTCTCGAGACCTTTGCCGACCAGGCGGTCATCGCGATGGGAAATACGCGGTTGCTAAAAGAGAGGCAGGAGGCGCTGGAACGGGAGGCCGCGACCGCCAATGTTCTCAAGGTCATCAGCACCTCAACGACCGGCCTGCAGCCGGTGATGGAAGTGCTGGTCGAGAGCGCGGCCCGGTTGTGCGGCGCGACCGACGCGGTTGTCCACCGCGTGGAAGACGATTCGCTGATGATTTATGCCCAATATGGCTCGGAGGTGGCGGATACGGTTGGCGTGCGCGTTCCCCTCGAGCGTCAGTCGGTCTCGGGACGGGCCGTCCTGGATGGTCAACCGATTCACGTACCCGACTTGATGGCATTGCCTGAGGATGAGTTCGCCTGGGCGAAAGCTGCCGGGAAAAAGTATGGGTACCGCGCCATGCTCGCGGTGCCGCTGCTCAGCCGAGGGGTTGCGATCGGCACAATCGGTGTTCGCCGCAAGGAGGCCGGTGCGTTCTCGGACAAGCAGGTCGAGTTGCTCCAGACTTTCGCCGATCAGGCGGTGATCGCAATCGAGAACACGCGGATGTTCGCTGAGACCCAGGAGGCGCTGACTCAGCAGTTGGCGGTTAGCGAGGTCCTGCGCGTGATCAGCAGCTCGCCAACTGACATTCAGCCTGTGCTTGATGAGCTGGCTGAGAGCGCGGCCCGCTTGTGCGGCGCCAGCGATGCGATGATCCAGCGCGTGGAAGGCGATTCGCTGATGGTTTATGCCCATCATGGCGTCACGGTAAAGGAATCGGTTGGCGTGCGCGTCCCGGTTGAGCGGCAGTCGGTGGCGGGGCGGGCCGTCCTGGAAGGTCAATCGGTTCATGTCCCCGATCTGCAGGCGGTGTCTGAGGCCGAGTTCGGTTGGGCAAAAGGTGCAGGGAAGCGGTTGGGGTACCGTGCCATGGTCGCGGTGCCGATGCTGAGCCAGGGGGTTGCCATCGGCATCATTGGCGTTCGCCGCAAGGAAGCCGGTCCGTTCTCGGACAAACAGATCGCACTGCTCGAGACCTTTGCCGACCAGGCGGTGATCGCGATCGAGAACACGCGGATGTTCACCGAGACCCAGGAGGCGCTGGCCCAGCAGACGGCGATGAGCGAGGTCCTGCGCGTGATCAGCACCTCGCCAACTGACGTCCAGCCCGTGTTCGATGTGCTGGCTGAAAGCGCGGCCCGCTTATGCAACGCGAACGACGTGATTATCCAACGCATCGAAGGCGATTCGCTTCGGGTTACCGCTCAATATGGCACAGCGGTGAAACTCTCTGTTGGCTTGGCCGCCCCGCTCGAACGGCAGTCGGTGGCGGGACGGGCTGCCCTGGACCGTCAACCGGTTCATATCCCCGATATGTTGGCACTGCCGGATGCCGAGTTCGCCTGGGCGAAAACGTTTGCGAAGAAGGCCGGGTACCGCACTATGCTTTCGGTTCCGCTGCTCAGCCAAGGGGTTGTGCTCGGCACAATCAGCATCCGCCGTAACGAAGTCAGCCCTTTCGAGGACAAGCAGATCAAACTACTCCAGAGCTTCGCCGATCAGGCGGTCATAGCGATGGAGAATACGCAGTTGTTAAAAGAGAGGGCAGAGGCGCTGGCACGGCAGACCGCGACCGCCGAGATCCTCAAAGTCATCAGCACCTCGACGACCGATATTCAGCCCGTGTTGGATGCGCTGGTTGAGAGCGCGGCCCGCTTGTGCGGTGCTAGCGATGCGCTAATCGAGCGTGTGGAGGGCGACTCGCTGCGGGTTGACGCACAATTTGGTTCGGTGCTACCGGTCGCGATTGGATTGCGCGTTCCGCTCGAGCGGGAGTCGGTGGCGGGACGGGCTGTCCTGGATGGTCAACCGATTCACATTCCCGACTTCACGGCAGTGTCTGAGACCGAGTTCGCCTGGGCGAAAGCCGCCGCGAAGCGGTTTGGGTACCGCGCCATGCTCGCGGTGCCGATGACCCGCCAAGGGCTTTCGATCGGCGTCGTAAACGTTTACCGCAAGGAAGCCGGTGCGTTCTCGGACAAGCAGGTCGAACTGCTACAGACCTTTGCCGACCAGGCGGTGATCGCGATGGAAAACACGCGGATGTTCACCGAGCTTGAGGCACGCACGAAAGAACTCGGGCAATCCGTCGACGAGCTCAAATCGCTCGGCGAGATCGGTGAAGCGGTGAGTTCGACACTCGATCTCGATACGCTCTTGACGACTATCCTCACCCACGCCAATCAGCTCGCGGGGACACAGGCCGGGCAAATTTACGACTACGACGAAGTGACTGAGGCGCTACCGCCCAGAGCGATATCGGGCTATCCGAGGGAAATCGCCGAGTTCTTGCGGCGCAGCCCGCTCAAGAAAGGAGAAGGCGCGGCCGGCCAGGCGATTCCGGGCGGTGCTTTCCGTTCCTTTGATCCGGGAGAGTCAAGTGATTGGTGTGCTAACGGTTGTGCGTAAACAACCGGGCGAGTTCTCGCGGCGAGTGATAGAAATACTTACCACATTCGCCAGCCAGTCCGCCCTCGCGATGCAAAACGCGCGGCTATTAAATGAAGCGAGGGAGGCACGTGCCGCGGCCGAGACCGCCAACGAAGCCAAGAGCTCGTTCCTCGCCACCATGAGCCACGAGATCCGCACCCCGATGAATGCAGTGATCGGCATGAGCGGACTGCTTCTCGACACACCGCTGAATGACGAGCAGCGTGAATTTGCGGCCACCATCCGCGATTCCGGTGACGCGCTGCTGACCATCATCAACGACATCCTCGACTTCTCCAAGATCGAAGC
>LJTS01000131.1 GCA_001304425.1 Betaproteobacteria bacterium SG8_40 | reverse complement strand
GTCGAACCCACGAGGCTTCTCACCCTCGTAACTTCACCAAATAAAAAGGCCCCAGATGGGGCCCTTTTATTTGGCGGAGAGAGAGGGATTCGAACCCTCGATACGGGTTTACCCCGTATAACGCCTTAGCAGGGCGCCGCCTTCAGCCACTCGGCCATCTCTCCGGTAAATCTGCCGCACCGGGCAATATCGGTCCGGATCGCGCACAGGATAGACGCTGTTGCCGTCCCGGGTCAAACCGGCAATGCCGGCTCCGCCGGTTCGTCCAGGCCGAAGGCCTTGTGCAGGGTGCGTACGGCGAGCTCCATGTACTTTTCGTCAATGACGACGGTGATCTTGATTTCCGAGGTCGAGACCATCTGGATGTTGATTCCCTCATCCGACAGCGCTTCGAACATCTTGCTTGCCACCCCAACGTGCGAGCGCATGCCGACGCCAACCAGTCCGAGCTTGCATATCTTGTCATCGCCGACGACTTCGCGTGCCCCGATTGCCTTTTGTACCTTGGCCAGGAGATCGAGGGTGCGCTTCAGGTCGTTACGATGGACGGTGAATGAAAAGTCGGTTGATCCCTCACTGCCGACATTCTGTACGATCACGTCGACCTCAATATTGGCCTTTGCGATCGGATCGAGGATCGCGAACGCTATGCCCGGTTTGTCGGGAACGCCAAGCACGGTTACTTTTGCTTCATCGCGATTGAATGCGATGCCTGAGACGAGAGCCTGTTCCATCTGTGCGTCTTCCTCGTAAGTTATCAGTGTGCCGGACGCGGCTTCTTCATCGACGGGAATGTCCGGCTCGGTCAGGCTGGACAGTACGCGCAGCCTGACTTGATACTTTCCGGCGAACTCGACGGCGCGAATCTGCAGCACCTTCGAGCCCAGCCCGGCCATTTCCAGCATTTCCTCAAAGGTGATCTTGTGCAGCCTGCGCGCTCCGGCGACGACTCGCGGGTCCGTTGTATACACTCCGTCGACATCGGTGAAGATCTGGCATTCGTCGGCTTGCATTGCGGCGGCGATCGCCACCCCTGACGTATCCGAGCCGCCGCGGCCAAGCGTGGTGATATTGCCGTCGGCATCCACACCCTGGAAACCCGCCACCACGACCACCCGTCCTGCGCCCAGGTCGGCGCGGACATTGTGCTCGTCGATGCTGAGGATACGCGCTTTGGTGTGCGCGCTGTCGGTCAGCAGCCTGATTTGCCCGCCAGTATAGGAACGCGCCGGAATGCCCAGTTCCATCAGCGCCATGGCCAACAGGCCGATGGTGACCTGCTCGCCGGTAGAGGCGACCACGTCGAGCTCGCGCGGATCGGGTTGCGGCTGGATCGCCCTGGCGAGGTCGATCAGCCGGTTGGTTTCGCCGGACATCGCGGAGACCACCACGATGACGTCATTGCCGGCGCGTTTCCACTTTGCCACGCGCTGGGCGACATTCTGGATTCGCTCGATCGAACCCACCGAGGTGCCACCGTATTTTTGAACGATGAGAGCCATGCAGGCGTTCCGCTCCCGAAAAAACGCCGCATTTTAAAGGAAAAGATCGAACGGGTCGCCATACCTGGCCATATACCATGGGCGAGTTTTGCTATAATTCGCGCCGCTTGACTTGGCAGACGATGGTGGTTGGTGCGAAAGCGCTGCTGTCACCCGGTCGAACGCCGCAAGCGTTTCAGGATGTAACAGGCAATGCGCCCGTAGCTCAGCTGGATAGAGTACCTGGCTACGAACCAGGGGGTCGGGAGTTCGAATCTCTCCGGGCGTGCCAGAATTGCCAAAAGGGCCTGCGTCAATGCAGGCCTTTTTTGTTTCCGTCGATCCTTGCTTGAGCAATTCAGGTCAAACGCGTCATAGTGGGTCGAATCGAATGAGAGAGGAGCACCCGTCTAATGGAACCCGTATGTCTGGTGATCGGCGCAGGCGCCGGAATCGGCGGCAATGTCGCGCGGCGCTTTGCGCTTGAGGGCTATCACGCCGTGTTGTGCAGGCGGAGCAACGAGCAAGGCCTCAACAAGATGGTGCAAGCCATTCGAGGCGAAGGCGGCAAGGCTTCGGGATTCATTCTCAATGCCGTTGAGGAAAACAGCATCGAAGACCGGATTGCCGCCATCGAGGCCGACATCGGGCCCATCGAGGTGTTCGTGTTCAATCTCGGCGCACAGACCGGGAACCTGGGTCTCGAAGCGACCTCCAGCAAGGCCTTCGAGCTGGGCTGGCGTCTGGCGACCTTCAGTCTGTTCCGTGCTGCTTCAGTTCTCTGCCCGCGGATGGAGAAGCGCGGAAAAGGGACGTTTCTCGTCACTTCATCAACTGCGGCGATGCGGGGGAACCCGGGACAGCACTCGCACGCCGCAGCGATGGGTGCTCCCGACACCTTGGGCAAGCTACTTGGGCCAGAGCGCTTTCAGGATCTGAGGGAGAAACGCGGCCTGGAGCATGATGGTCTCCTGCTGCCGGAGCGTGTGGCAGACACGTACTACCACCTTTCGCAACAACATCGCTCGGCGTGGACCCACGAGATCGACCTGCGCCCCTTTTCCGAGAAGCCTTGGTGGAACAGTTGAGGCGAGGGCGATTCCATTGAGAATGGCACAGGATGAGGTCCCGTTCGCAGGGGCGATGTCCTTGCCCTGACGGGTCTTCCGGCCCGGCGGATTGCGACGATGGACTGGCCGCAGAATCGAATGTTGCTGGTTCGAGGCGGCTTCCGGAGCGCGGATCATCCTGCAGGTACCGTCAGACTCCCACTCGCTGGCCGTTCTTCCAGCGGTGCGCCCATAGTGAGTGGCGTGCTTCGAATGGACCTCAGTGGAACGACAACGTCGGCGGCAAACCGGGTACTCTCGCCGTCGACCAACCTCTTTCAGTGGTCCGGGCCGGCAATTGCCGAGATTGACACGGCTGGTGCGTGCTAGCGCAGCGGAAATCCCGCTGTGCTGTAGTAGACATGACGATAGTCGAGCCCATCCTTCTGCCCCTCATAGCGGGACTTGTTCTGGACATACTGGTCACAGCGCCTGCCAACGATCCGATCCTCGTCGTAGCTGATGTTCTTGATGACGGTGTCGTCGTCGGTGAGGAACGAAGTATCGAATACGTTCTTCTTGCTGATAACACCCTTGCGCACGACGACATCGACCCTCACGGTATCGTCAGTCAGGTCGTGATAGACGGCGCGGGGAAACCAGGCCGTGAGAATATGCTGGAGATGTTTTGCGCCTGCACCCGTCAGTTCGTAGTTTTCGGTCACGCGCGAACTGATGATCAGGAGTCTGTCAGGTTTTTTGTTCAGCATTGTGTGCCAGGAAACTCCTGAAGTTCCATTTGCCTGCGATTGTCGCTTCGCAAATCGGACGATTCGCAGGCGTCGCTTCGTTTGCGCCAGGCGCTGCTCCGTTCGCGTTGAGCCACATCTTATCCTCAATTCGCCGAATTCGGAGAATCGACGCACGGTCCTGATTGCCGATTGGGCGTTAGTGTATTGCAATTCGCAGGGCTTCGTGCCGCATTCTCCCCGGATGTCCATCGACATTCTCAGGATCGAGGCATGGGCAGGTCTTTCTCGTCGCAACAAGTATGTTTTGCGTTCCGCGATTGCGAAGGACGCTGGTGCCGAGCGGTGCGTCGTGACCGCGTTTGCGCATGGGCACCAGCCCTGATGCATTATCCGGTGCCGTATTTGAGTAGTCCCGCAATGAACGCCAGTGTCGCGAAGACTGCCGACACCGTGCGTATGTGGTTCCACATCGTCCATCTCGCAAGGTAGTGCTTCCATATGCGATCGGATGTGGCATCGTTCGCCAGGACCCTGGCTAACTGATTGTTCAAGGGGACGTTGCCGAGCACGGTCACAATGAACGTGCCCACGATATAGAAGATCGCTCCGCCAACGAAGAACGCGGTTGCCGGCGAGTCAGGTTCGATGATTGCGAGCCCGGCGATCACGAGCGAAATCCCCGCAGTGCCGAAGAAGGTGCCAAGGAAAGAGCGGTTGATGACGACGACATTGATCGACTGCATTGCGGCGATTCCCTGCGACGATGGCACGGCCGCGAGTGCTTTCATTACGAAACTGGAGAATGCAAAGAAAACTCCGGCAACCAGCGCGGAGCCAAGTAGCGCCATCGACGCGGTGATCATCACCAGTTGGGACATCACGCTGCCTCCCTTTCCGATGCCGGCGCATCCCAGATGCCCAGACCAGCCATATCGCGAGCAAAATCGGTGAAATCCGCGGGATGGCGACCGAGCGCCTTCTGCACGCCGTCGCAAACGTAGGCGTTCCTGCCATCGAGGACGGTTGAGAAGAGGTAATTCAACAGCCAGGCAATGTCATCGGGCGCACCGGAATTGGCTATGGAAGCCGCGAAATCCTCGTGCGGAATCTGGATGTATTGGACGTTGCGCCCGATGGCCCGGCTGATTTCTTCCGCCAGTTCGGCAAATGTCAGCAAACGCGGCCCGGTCACCTCGTAGACCTGACCTGCGTGGCCGTCCTCGGTCAAGGCAGCCACTGCGACATCGGCAATGTCGTTGACGTCCACAAAGGGTTCCGGGATATTGCCCGCCGGAAGGGTAATGGCACCGTCCTGAATCATGCCGAGGAATTCACCCTCGGAGAAGTTCTGGTTGAACCAGCTTGCGCGCACGATGGTCGACTCGATCCCCGAATTCCGGACGATGCGCTCACAGCGCTGCGCTTCTTCTTCGCCGCGTCCGGACAAGAGCACAAGGCGCTGCACACCATGGTCGACGGCACGTTCGACAAACGAATGGATCGCTTCAGCCGCGCCGGGGACGGCGAGATCCGGAGCGAAGCTGATGTACGCGGCGGTTACCCCTGTCAGTGCCCCGTCCCAGGTCTTCTTGTCGCTCCAATCGAAGCCCGGATTTCCCCTTCGAGACGCAATTCGCATCGCGATTCCCCGGTTCTGGAGTCGTTGGGCGATGCGGCGGCCGGTCTTTCCGGTGCCACCCAGCACCAGTGTGACCCCGTCGGTAATTGCGACCTGATTCAACTTGCGGTTCATGATAATCTCCTTGTTCAAACTTTACACAGTGTCAATTGACACCGTGTCAACCTTAGAGCAGACTTTACATCATGTCAAGTGAGAACAGCGAAACTCGATTACGAATCCTGGAGGCGACCGTGCGCATGCTGGAAGAGCGTGGCGGGCGGGGCGTGCGGATGGGCGATATTGCCGAATCCGCAGGCATTTCCCGCCAGGCGGTCTATCTGCATTTCCCCTCGAGGACGGAATTGTTGGTGGCAGCGACCCGGCATCTGGACGATGTTCTTGATGTTGATGCACGGCTGGCCCCATCGCGCACAGCCACTTCGGGCGCACGGCGTCTGGAGCTTTTTATAGAGTGTTGGGGAAATTACATTCCCGACATATATGGTGTGGCGAAGGCGCTGCTTCTGGCCCAGAGCAATGACGAAGCGGCCGCAGCCGCCTGGCAGGATCGCATGATGGCGATGCGCGACGGTTGCCGCGCGGCCATTGAGGCGTTACACGCGGACGGAACCCTTGCCGGGGATTGGAAGCCGCAGACAGCTACGGATGCGTTGTGGACCATGCTGCTGGTGCCGAACTGGGAGAACCTGACGATTCAATGTGGTTGGTCGACAAGGCAGTACGTGCGCTGGATGAAGACGATGGCGAAGCGCGCGTTTGTTGACGACGCAGGGTGAAATCAAATCAGGTAGCGAGAGCTGCGCATTCGAATTCATCAACGCCGGTTGCATCGCGGAGCATGACAGCAGAAGGCGAGTAAAGCCTTGCAGATGGTGCGGGAGAGGGCGCAGGATCCTGGGCCAGTGACGGAGCGTTTCGCTTTTTATTCTTCCGTGTTACTAATCGTCCTCAGGGCGAGGAGCGCGTTGATGACGCGCAGGTCGGCCATCAACCCGGGGGGCCACCGGGAATGAGCGTAATTTCAACGATTGAGACACAGGAAGACTAACAATGGACGTAGCAGGAAAGAAGGCAATTATTTTCGGCGGGACTTCGGGGATTGGTCTTGCGGCGGCAAAACAGCTCGCGGAGCTCGGTGCGCAGGTGATCGCGGTTAGCCGCAATCCAGAAAAGGCAGGCGATGTTCCAGCCGGCATCACCTTGAAAAAATGCGACGTGCTGGACCGGGAGGCCCTGCAGGCGTTTTTTGAAGCGTGCGCCCCCTATGACATATTGGTGAATGCCGCGACCGGTGGAAAGCGGGCGCTCGGGCCATTTCTTGAAATGGATATGGACGGCTACCAGGCATCGTTTGCCAAGTTGTGGGGTTATGCCAATGTCGTCCGGTACGGAGCGGGTCAACTGGCAGACGATGGCTGTATTGTGCTGGTCAGCGGTGCCCCGGCGCGCAAGACCCGGCCGGGCCAGGTGGCGCTCGGATCGGTTGGCGGGGCAGTGGAAGCCCTGGTTCGTGGCATCACCAGAGAGCTTGCGCCCAAACGCATCAACGTCGTATCGCCGGGTGTCATCGACACGCCGATGATCCCCAAGCAGGGGCAGGAACGCGCCGAGTACTACGCCAAGACGACGGCAGGAAACATCATTCCACGCGCGGGCACGCCCGATGAGGTCGCGATGGGCATCTTGTTCGTAATCCAGAATGATTTCGTGACCGGCACGACGGTGGATGTCGACGGTGGCTTGTTGCTGTCCTAGGGGATTACGGGCCGGATCGTTGGCCGGTCCGTCCGCGCCCGAATGGTTTGACTTTGTCGCCCTCATGTGATGTATTGCTGATATATCACAGCAGGGGGTGTCCAACCATGATGAGCGAACGGCAAAAGGCGTATCGACAGGAATACCGTTCCCGGTTATCGAACTGGTACAACGGGCCGGTCCATGTGGCTGTCATCTACATCATCGGCTTTACGGCGTTGTGGATCTACGCGCAGCACCTGGACAATGTCCGGTTCTGGGAGTGGCTGGCGGTGCCAATCGTCTGGCTGGCGTGCAATATCTTTGAGTGGTTCTTGCATCTGTACGTCATGCACCGGCCGCAGAAATCGAAGGCTCTGCGCGCCATCTATAACCGGCACACGCTGCAGCATCACCAGTTCTTTACCGACCGCGAGATGCGTTTTCGCGACCAGAAGGACTGGCGGGTGACCTTTTTCCCGCCTTATGCGCTGGTGGTGTTTACGCTGATTTCCATTCCCGGGGCGGCGCTGCTGTACTTTCTCATCAGCCCGAACGTCGGCTGGTTGTTCATTTCCACCACGACCAGCGTCTACCTGATCTACGAGTTCATGCATTTTTGCTGCCACGTCGAGGAGAACTGGTTCGTTCGCTACATGCCGTTCGTCAATACGATCCGCCGTCACCATACTGCGCACCATAATTCGCGGCTGATGATGGAGAAGAACATGAACCTGACCTTCCCGGTTGCGGACTGGATGTTCGGCACATCGGATCTGGATCGCGGCCTGCTGGGCCATCTGTTCAACGGCTATAGCGACAAATACCTCAAGAGCGATTTACGCGGCCGGCCCGTGCGGCCGGATGTCGCCGCGGCGCAACCGCTGGGGGCGGAAGCCTGAGCGCGTATCGGTAAAGGTGAGACAACAAGATGCCTACCCACATCAAGATCATTGTTTCCGTTCTTACGCTGATCGTCGGTGCATGTTTCTACTATTTCGAGACGCAGTACGGCCAGGCGCGCGTCGCAAGCGTTGGCGCGTTTCTCAGTGTCTTCATGGTGCTGGCGATGTGGATTTTTCCGGAAGCAGGGGACCGGGCGAAGAAGAAGTAGCGTGCGGGCCAGCGGTGGGCTTGCGCCGCGTTTCCCGGGTTCGGGGTCCGGGCGGCAACTCGTCGAATCCGGAGTCCTGCCGCGGCGCCGATACCATTGCGCCTGCCTTGCCTGCGGAATGCATTGCCCCGGGGCACACGTGCATGCGGCTGGCACAGCCTTGATGAACCGCTAGCCGGAGAACGGCAGAAGAACGAGCCATGCAACTGAAGATCGCCAGTCGCGAAAGTCTCACCGACAAGGCTTACAAGCAACTGGAGGAAATGATCGTCACGCTCCAGCTCAAGCCGGGTTCGGTACTGGCTGAAGCAGAGTTGGGCGAGCGTCTCCAGATTGGCCGCACACCGATACGCGAAGCCTTGCACCGGCTGGCACGCGAGGGCCTGGTCACGATACTTCCGCGCAAGGGAATCCTGGTGACCGAGATCAACCCGGGAAAACAGTTTCTGGTGCTCGAAGTCCGGCGTGAGCTGGAGCGGCTGATGGCAAGGACCAGCGCCGCACGCAGCACCGAATCCGAACGCAAGGCGTTCCGGCGAATCGCCAGGGGCATGCAGCAGGCCGCCGGCAAGAACGACGATCTGAAGTTCATGCGCCACGACAGCGAACTGAATCTGCTCATCGCACAGGCATCGCACAACGAGTATGCGGCGATGGCTATTCAGTCGATTCAGGGCCTGTCACGCAGGTTCTGGTACGTACATTACAAGCAGGCTGCGGACATGCCGCTATGCGCGCGCCTGCACGCAGAGTTGGCGCAAAAAATTGCTGACGGCGATGCGGGCGGCGCGGCGCGAGCGAGTGACCGTCTGGTGGATTACGTGGAAGATTTCACCCGGCTTGCGTTCAGCCCGGCGATTGCTGCCTAGAGGATGGCGTGTCTGCGCGCGGGCGCAGAGTTGCCGGATCGCGGGCAGCGAAAGGTTCTCCAGCGATCGCGTACGGCGCCGAAGCGGCGCACGGCAATGAGGCAAGTACGAAACCTGTTTCTGGATGAAGGACGCAGACAATGAAGCAATATGACGGCAAGCGTACGATTGACGGTATCGTGGTGACTGTTGACGGCGCGCCGCTTGATGCGCGATTCGATGTTCGCGTCTTCGATGACAAGGGTTTCGAGTGGAGTTACGAAGGCAGCGCCCCGCGGCAACTTGCGCTGGCAATTCTCGCCGATCACCTTGGCGACACCGACCGCGCGTTGGCACAGCTCGAACGGTTCATGAAGTCGGTGATCGCGAATCTCGACAATGACTGGACGCTGACCAGCAGCGATATCGACAAGGCGCTGGCCTGAATACCGGTCGCCGTTGACGGCGTTCAGGCGGGCAGAGTCGTCGCGCCCCCGCGTCAACGGCGCAAGTCCAGCAACGAAATCATTCTCCCGGCGACGTCTTGTGGCGCAGCCACGTTGGTGATGTGGCCGGGAGCGGAAATTCGGGCCAGCCGGGTATCAGGCATTCGGGAAGATCGGGTCGCAGCTTGCGAGACCGCCGTTGCGAAAGCGTAACGTTGCAAGCTTACACTGCATCTTCGGAGTCGGCACTGCGCGCCGGCGAAAACGTCCGAATAATGTATTGGTGCAACTGTTGAAACAGATTGGAGAATACGGCTGATGGGCGTCTTTGAGCGCTACCTTACATTGTGGGTGGGCCTGTGCATCGTTGCGGGTGTGCTGCTGGGCAACGTCTTGCCCGGCTTTTTCCAGGCTGTCGCGAAACTGGAGTATGCGCACGTCAATCTCGCGGTCGCGGCGCTCATCTGGATCATGATCTATCCGATGATGGTGCAGATCGACTTCTCGGCGATCCGGGACGTCGGAAAAAAGCCGAAAGGGCTGGTGCTGACGCTGGTCGTGAACTGGTTGATCAAACCGTTCACCATGGCAGCGCTGGGCTGGCTGTTTTTCAGGGTGATTTTCGCCGACTGGGTCGATCCGCAATCGGCCACGGAATACATCGCCGGGATGATCCTGCTCGGGGTGGCGCCGTGTACGGCGATGGTGTTTGTGTGGAGCCAGCTCACCAGGGGCGACCCGAACTACACGCTCGTGCAGGTTTCCGTCAACGACATCATCATGGTGTTCGCCTTTGCGCCCATCGCGGCCTTTTTGCTG
>LJTS01000072.1 GCA_001304425.1 Betaproteobacteria bacterium SG8_40 | reverse complement strand
AGCCACGGTGGCGGGCGTTGTTGCCGCCTGCGACGCCGTCAGTTCGAACGAGTGCAGGCATCATCGCGAAGAGCACCAGCGAGGCGAGATAGGCCGTTGCGGCAACCGGATCACGGCCGGCGACGTATTCCGCGATTGTTTCGTCGCGAACAAACAGGACGACACCCCATTCGGCCAGCAGCAACAACGCCAGCCCCGTCAGGCCGGCGTACATGCGGGCGCCACGGCTGGCAATCCGGAACCGGCGAACGACCCAGCGCGCCGCGAAGAAAACCATCAGCAGCATGAGCGGCATTTCCGCCAATTCCGCCAGGCGCTCTCCAAGCGCAGGAACGACGAACAAGACCCGCAGGGTACCGAGCACGAACCCGGCACCGAACACCAGCCCGAAGTACCCGCACCCCGCTGCGACAATCCGCGGCCAGGCACTGGACTTCCCGTTATGTCCTGCGCTGATCACCATTTCCGGGCCACCGACACGCTCGTAGTTCCAGCAAACGTCCGATCCCGGGATTTCCGCTGTGCTACGGTTTTGAAAACTGACATCCTTGCTCCTTCCGGCTGCATCGGCGCTACTCGCAACCGCCCCCGCAAGTACGGCCAGACCTTTGGCCGGCTGCTGCGTGCATGTTTTGGAAACGAGTGTACCCCCGCGACGAATCGCAACACGGATGCTTGTCAGGCCGGGGAAACCCTGTCCTGTACCGCGCTATCCTTTGCGGCGTGGTACGGTTACGTTTTTCAGGTCAGCAGAACCACCGGCCCATGAGCACACAATACGGCGAAAAACAACGCAGTAGCGACAAGGCAGTCACGACAGTGGACGCAGTGGTCATCGGTGCCGGATTCTCCGGTCTGTATCAACTCCTCTGTCTGCGCGACAAGCTCGGCCTTTCGGTCAAGGTGCTGGAAAAAGGTGACGGCGTTGGCGGCACCTGGTACTGGAACCGCTATCCGGGCGCGCGCTGCGACTCGGAGAGCCATTCCTATTGCTACTTTTTCTCCAGGGAACTGCTCGAGGAATGGGAATGGTCCGAACGCTATCCGGAACCGCCGGAGATACTGCGCTACCTGAACCACGTCGCCGACAAGTTCGATCTGAAGCGTGACATCGAGTTCGGGACACTGGTCACGGCCGCCCGTTATGACGAGGCAGCCAACCTTTGGGATATCGAAACGGAAAGCGGACGGCGTTACCGAACGACTTACCTGATAACCGCCGTCGGCTGTATCTCTTCGGCCAACATTCCCGATATCCCCGGGCTGCGGGATTTCAAGGGCGAGTGGTATCACACCGGACAGTGGCCGCACGAAGGCGTCGATTTTTCCGGAAAACGCGTCGGACAGATCGGTACCGGTTCGACCGGCATCCAGGCCGCACCGGTCATCGCCGCGAAGGCGGCGCACCTGACCGTCTTCCAGCGCACCGCCAATTACAGCGTGCCGGCGCGCAACGCGCCGCTGAGCGACGAGTTCAAGCAGTATGTACACGAACATCACGACGAGATTCGCCAGATCGTCCAGTCCACGCCGAACGGACACCCGTTTCGCATTTCCGAACGCAAGGTATTCGACCTCGATCCGGCACAACGCCAGGCGGTCTACGACGCCGCCTGGGAAAAAGGCGGCCTGCAGTTTCGCGCCGCCTTTCAGGACCTGCTGGCAAACAAGGCGGCCAACGACACCGCGGCCGAGTTTCTCAAGAACAAGATCCGCGGCATCGTCAGGGACCCGGAGACCGCGGAAGCACTCGCCGACATCGACCACCCCTACGCCGCCAAACGCCCGCCGATCGATACCAATTACTTCGAGACCTTCAATCGCGACAACGTGACGCTGGTCAACTTGCGAAAAGACCCGATCGAGCGTATCACGCCAAGCGGCATCAAGACGCGCGAGCACGAATACGAACTGGACGTCATCGTCTTCGCAACCGGTTTCGACGCGCTGACCGGCACGCTGTTGCGCCTGAACATCGAGGGCCGCGACGGGGCGACCCTGCGCGATTTCTGGAAAGCGGGCCCGAAGACCTATCTCGGCCTGCAGGTGCCGGGTTTTCCCAACCTGTTCACCATCACCGGGCCCGGCAGCCCGTCCGTGCTTTGCAACATGCCGGTGGCAATCGAGCAGCATGTCGAGTGGATCACCAACTGCATCGCCTACATGCGCGAGCACGCCATCGACCGCTGCGAAGCGCTGCCGGAAGCGACGGATAAATGGGTCGAGCATGTCAACGAAGCGGCCAATGCGACCCTGCTCCCGCAGGTCAAACATTCCTGGTACCTCGGCGCCAACATCCCGGGAAAACCTCGCGTGTTCATGCCTTACGCCGGAGGCATGGCCCGTTACCGGGCAATTTGTGATGACGTCGCCGCAAAGGGCTACGAAGGATTCGTCTTCTCCCGGCGCGGAGAAGACACGGCCACGGCGCTGAACGATTTCACGGCGGCCACAACGATTTCATCGCCGGGTGTCTGACCACCGCATCAACGACTTCGTCGGAACCTGGCATCTGGTTTCGACTCAGTTCCGCACGGAGGACGGCTCGCCGATCGAGTCTCCCTACGGCAGCGCACCACAAGGCATGCTCATCTACGACGCGCATGGCAACATGGCGGCGCAACTGGCGCAGGGGCATCGCCGACCCTTCCCGACAGCTGACCGCAAGGCCGGCAGTAACGAAGAAACACGCGCGGCCTTCGAAAGCTATCAGGCCTACTGCGGACGCTACGAAATCGACGAACAGGCGCAGGTCGTCATCCACACAGTCACGCAAGCATTGCTGCCGAACTGGGCAGGAACCGAGCAACGCCGCCATTACACCTTCAGGGAAGGCAAGTTGATACTGCGCACGCCGCCGATGATGATCGGCGGCCGGGCCGTCACCGGCGAGTTGGTCTGGGAACCGGCTGATTGAGTTGCAACTGCAGCGTGCAGCATTGCGCGTTTCGCGAACGGACTACGGCTGGCCTTTTCGACATGACCGCCTGAAACGTTTATCTGCCGTCCGCCATCGGCAAAAAACAGCGCCGGCCGGCGCGCCATGTTTTCAGTCGTAAACCACCATGCACCGCACCTCGATGCTCCAGCGATCCGGCGCATCGGGTGGCGTTGCCGGATCCTCGAATGCGCTGTGGAAGCTGAACGTGCACGGCGCCTGATTTCCGTTGCCGGCATCCCCCTCGGCGCCCCTGGTCTGCGCAAGCCTGCCTTCGGAATCCCACTGCTTGATCAACAAAGCCTCGTCGCGGGTGATCTGCGGGTAATAGAACCAGCGGTGGCGCGGCGAGTATTTGGCGAAATAGTTCTCGCCGATGCGTTCCTGGTAATGGATTTCGAAGACGACGAGGTCTTCGGGCTGAACGCAGTCCGCATCGCACAGCGCGAGCGGATGGGTCGCAACCGGCTCGTCTGCAATGTTGCGCCATACGTTGATGATCGCAAACCGCCCGTCTTTGGCAAGCGCGCGTTCGGCCGACTTCGCGTCGATCAGTGACCGTCCTTCGCCAAGGGCCGCTCGCAGCGTGTCGTTCGAGGTGGGCGGTTTGGTGAGATCGCGCAGGCGTTGCGGCGCACTGGTCAGGGTGTAATCGCCGTGGACCATGTGCGCCGGCCCCTGCACCTGCTGCCCCCCGGTAATCCGCTGCTTGCTCTGCTTTCCGGATGCCGACCGGACGTTGTGGTCGAACGCGAAGGCGCGCGCGCCGGTGTACTCCTGGACAATCGCGGCGCAGTGCTTGTAGTAATCCCTGATGACCTGTTCCTGGTTGAAAAAATCGATGCCGCCACCGGGAAGCGGCCGCGTCAGCAACTCGAACCCGTTGGCGATAATGGTGCGGCGGTCGGGCCCCTCCAGCCGTCGCGCGTTGTAGACAGGAACTTCCCGTTGCTCCCGGTCCACGCCCTGCCAGTCGGAATCACTGCCGTCCTTGTCGCGTCGGGTAAGCACTTTGCCATTACGGTAAAGCGATGACTCCACCGAGGCCTTGAGGTAGGTAAATATACCGGTCGTGTCCTGTTTGCCCTTCAAATGCGCAGACTCATCCTTCATGTTGGTGGCCTTTGAGCTAATGATTCAGGTTCAAGAATGGCAATCATACCGCTGTCCGGGCGCTCACGCGCCCTGCTTGAGCTTTTCCATTGCCATCTCCCGCATGCGGAATTTCTGCAACTTGCCGGTCACGGTCATGGGAAACTCGTCGACGAACCAGATGTGCTTTGGAATCTTGAAGTGGGCGATTCGATCCTTGCAGTATTCCTGCATCTCCTGCTCCGTCGCAGTCTGCCCCTTGTGCAGCTGGATCCAGGCCATGACTTGCTCGCCATAGAATTCGTCCGGGATGCCGAACACGGCCACCTGCGCCACCTTCGGATGGGTGAACAGGAACTCCTCGATCTCGGCAGGGTAGATGTTCTCGCCGCCGCGAATAATCATCTCCTTGCGCCGCCCGGTGATGCGGACGTAACCATCTGCATCCATGGTTCCAAGATCACCTGAGTACAACCAGCCGTTTCTGTCGATCGTTTCCGCCGTTTTGTCCGGCTGCCCGAAGTACCCGTGCATGATGTGATAGCCACGAAAGCAGATTTCGCCAATCTCGCCGAGCGCGACAGTGGCACCGCTTTCAATGTCGACAATCTTCACCTCCTGGTGCGGCAGATTTCTGCCGACCGTATCGGTACGGCGCTCCATGCTGTCGTCGCGCGTGGTGAGGTGCGTCAGCGGTGACGCTTCGGTCTCACCGTAGCCGATGAGGATTTCGCCGCAGTGCATGTCCTCCATTACCCGCTTCATCAACGGAGGGGGACACGGTGCACCCGCCATGATGCCGGTGCGCAAGCTGGACAGATCGTATTTCGAAAAGTCCGGATTTTCCAGCTCGGCGACGAACATGGTCGGCACGCCATGTACCGCGCTACAGCGCTCTGTTTCGATGGCATGCAGTACCGATGGCGGATCGAAATGCTCCGATGGAATGACGATGCACGCGCCAACCGACAGGCAAAGCAAATTGGCCAGCACCATGCCGAAACAGTGGTAAAACGGCACAGGAACGCACAAACGGTCGTTTTCGCCGAAATGCATTGCCTGCGCCGCAAAATAGGCGTTGTTGAGAATGTTGTGATGCGACAGCACCACTGCCTTGGGAAATCCTGTGGTACCGGATGTGTACTGGATATTTATCGGGTCATCGCGGTCGAGCGACGCAGTCACTTCATCGAGTTCGTGAATCGGGACTTTGCCGGCTGAGGCGAGTATTTCTGCCCACACGCCGAAACCCGGCTGCGGCCGCACGGTATTCATCGGGTCGGCGGGATCGTAGACAACAACCCGCCGCAGGTTCGGCAGTGCCTTGCTTTGAAGTTCAGCACCCTCTTTCTTCAGCTCCGGCAGCAATTCCACCAGCATGGCAGCGTAATTGCTGCTGCGGAACGCCGGGATGGCGAACAAACCATGCACCTCCGAGCGCTCCAGCGAGTACGCCAGTTCGCGCAGCCGGTTGGCCGGGTTGATGTTGACCAGCACCACGCCGATACGCGCGGTGGCCATTTGCAGCAACAGCCACTCAAGATTGTCAGTTGACCAGACGCCGATGCGATCACCCTTGTTGAACCCGGAGCCGAGCAGTCCACGCGCGAGTTCGTCAACCGCTGCCGACAACTGCTCATAGGTGAGCCGCTTGTTCTGCGGCAGCGAGACCACCGCTTCATGATCGGGGAAGCGGCTGACAATGCCAGCGAAATGTTCGGGAATCGTCGCACCCAAAAGAGGAACGTCGCCGCCGCGATGAAAATAGCTTTTGGCTGTGCTCACATGCGCGCCCTCTTCCGCATATCACTCGCTCACGCCGGCCCAGTAGGCATCGACCCGCGCCTGGATTTCCGCCAGCAGCGCTTCGTCGCGCTGCGGCTCGAACAAATGGCGGAACCGCCCCTGAAGTTTCAGATATTCCTCCACCGGTACACGCTCATGCGGGATCCTTGTATGCACGACCCTGCCGTCTACATACTCCTTCAGTGGCCATATGCCGGTCTTGACCGCGAGCTTGCCGACTTCGACGGTGTACTTCGGGTCAAAATCCCAGCCCGTCGGGCACGGTGCCAATGCGATGACCAGGCGCGGGCCTTCCAGACGCTTCGCCTGCTCGATCTTGCGCGCCAGATCCAGCGGCTCGGCGCCAATAATGGTTGCCACATAAGCGGGTTGGTGCGCGGCCCAGATCGAAAACAGGTCCTTCTTGTAACCGGCGAATCCATGCTCTCCCTTGCTTGTCGCCGTACGGGCGCCGTGCGGAGTGGCACCGGAATATTGTTGACCGGTGTTGCCGTAGCCTTCGTTGTCATAGCAGAGATAAAGAAAATCCAGGCCGCGCTCGATGGCTCCCGATGTCGAGGACAAGCCCATTCCATAGGCGGACCCATCGCCGGTGAGTACGACCACCTCCATATCTTCAGCCGTCGAAATGCGCTTCTTCTCGAGAAGAATATCCAGCGCGTCACGCACGCCCTGCGCGCCCGCGGGCGCCGAGGCCATCGACGTATACAGCCACGACCCGCGAAACGGCGTGAACGGATAAACCGAAAGCAGCGTCATGCAGCCGGCAGCATTGACGAAGATCGATTTCTCACCGATGACGTCGTAGACCTCGTGCAATGCTTCCAGGCCCCCACAGCCGGCACACATCGCAGTGCCGCTGCCGAGCAGATGGGTCGACGGCAGATCCTTCATGCGCCGGTATACGGTCACTTTGGCTTCGCTTGAAGGCACTCCGGTTTCGACCGGTTCATGAGTACGCGTTTCACTCATCATCGTTCTCCCGCGTTCCTGCCGTTCACTTTCCCGACATCCGCCTTGCGCAACTCCTCATACTCGACGTGCGCGATCGCCTGCAACTTCCTGACTTCGCGCAGTTCGGTTTCGGTATAGAGCAAGCGCGGCGGCGGCATTTCACCTTTTTGAATCGCTTGCCGGACTACTGATGCGATCTCGAAGAATTCCTCGTCGGCAATGTCACGTCCGCCAAGCCCGGCAACAAAACTCGCGAGGATCTTCGGTGCCCGGTCATGTCCGTACAGCGCGGACGCGACTTCCGAATGCAGTACGCCGCCAAGCCCCATCGACAGATTCTGGTCAATTACCGCTACCCCTTGTTTGCCTTCGAGCAGCTGTTGCAGGAGTTGCGCCGGAAAGGGTCGCAGCAGGCGCGGACGCACCAGCCCGACGCGCCAGCCGGCATCGCGCAAACGCTCGACCGCTGCACGCGCCTTGGTCGCGAACGACCCCATCATTACGAACACAATGTCGGCATCGTCAGTGCGCCAGGCCTCGATCGCCGGGTGCCGGCGCCCGAACCGATCGGCAAATTCCCCGGCGATTTCGTCGTAGACCGAAAGTGCGTTGCGCGCCGCGAGGTGCAGTTCATAGCGGCACCGCCTGATGTTCCGGTATTTCAACCGGTTCCCGGGTAAACGACAGATAGAACCCGTCCAGATTCACGATCACCGGCAATCTGACACGCTCGTCTTCGGCAAGGCGATAGGCGATCAGCATGCTGTCCAGGACTTCCTGACAGGTCGAACAATGGATTTGCAGAAATCCGCTGTCGCGCGCCGCGAGGACGTCGTTGTGATCCGGCTCGAGTGTGATCGGCGCGGAAAGCCCGCGTGACACATTCACCAACACGAACGGTGCGCGCCAACCGGCCACCGTATAGAGCATTTCCATCGCGTATAACAATCCCTGGCTGGAAGTTGCGCTGAACACCCTCACGCCGGTTGCCGCCGCCGAGCCGGCGGCGGTGATCATGGAATGCTCGGAATCGAGCGTGACCATGCGCGCGTCCATCTCGCCTTTGTCGATCCATTTGCCGATGGTTTCGATGATTTCGGTCTGCGGTGTAATCGGAAACGCAGGGATGTAATCGATGCCGGCGAGCCGTGCTCCCCACGCTGCTGCGCCATTTCCCGTCAACAATGTCCGCGTCATTCTGATGCCCCCGCTTTCTCCGCGGTTTGCGCCGCCTGCTCGGACAGCGCGCTGATCGCGTGCGGCGGACACTGAGCAACGCAGATCATGCAGCCTTTGCAGTGATCGTAGTCAATGCGCGGTCGGCCATCGGGATCGACGGCGATCGCCCCATCAGGACAAAACGTGCTGCACACCCACCAACAGCGATTACAGCGATCGTGATCGATGACCGGACGCAGCGTACGCCACAGGCCGGTTCTGACTTCGACGCTGGTGGCGCCGGCGTGAATCGCCGGCGCCGCGGCACGCGCGTCTTCGAATGGCAGATCGATCCAGTCCGGCGGCTGGTATTGCGCCGCCGAGCCGGGTTTAATCGGCGTGACCCTTGCCTCGTGTGCCTGCATGCTGTCAAACGCGGCCAGTGCCTTGGCGAGGTTGACCTCCACGACGTCTGCTCCGAGGTCTGCGAGTTCCTGCCGAATGGCGTCGGCCAACGTGTCGCGACGGATCACCCCGAGCAGGCGTGCCGCGGCCCCGGCACAGGCCGCTCCAATGAACCGCAATGCCGCTCTGTCAGCGGCTTCGGCCGGCAAGGTGTAGACGTCGCCTTCGAAATTGAGGCGCTGCTTCCATATCTCCGCGGAATCTCCGCTATTGACTAGCACAACGGTGTGCTTGTCCACCCCGCTCATCACGCCTGCTCCAGGTACCGGCACCAGGCTGTCGTCAGCAACGACGACGAGATCGGGATGCCGGATGATGCCGCGCTCATTGATCGGGTCGTGGCTGGCGCGAACAAAAGCGAAGATCGGTGCGCCACGCCGTTCGGCCCCGTAGCGCGGCGCGTCCTGGACCTCATAACCTTCAAGGAAGAAAGCGGTGCCGAGGATGCGGCTAGCCGCCTTCATCCCTTGTCCGCCACGGCCGTGAAATCGAATCCGGAACATCAGTACACCTGTCTGCCTGCTACTGGTTGATCCGCGGCTTGCGCCACGCCCTGGACGGTCGACTCAGATAAAACCGGGCGCCGACGAAAACAACGAATAACGGCGCACGCTCATCGCCCTTCTGACACGTTCGACTGCCAGCTCGACTGCCGCTGCCCGTGGTGGAATCGCCTTGTTGCGGGCAGCCTCCAAAACCTCCTTCGTATTGCGACGGACTTTTTCCTCGATGGTCTGGAACGCCGCCGCTTCGCTTGCGCCCTGATACTCCATCGCAGCGCAGATCACACCTCCGGCATTGGCGATGAAATCTGGCACGCACAACACACCTTTTTCGTGCAGTGTCTTTTCCGCCCCATCGGTGAACGGTATGTTCGCGCCTTGCACGACGAGTTTCGTCCTCAGACGATGTACGTTCTCGTCATTGATCACGTCTGGCCGTGCCGCCGGAATCCAGATATCGCACTCGATGTCGATGACAGCTTCGCGTTCCAGCTTCCTTGCGTCCTTGCAAGCCGTCACCGGGGCGCCCGAGTCCTTGAGCTCGATCAGCTCATCGATATCGATTCCTCCAGGGTTGTGTACCGCGCCCCGGGAATCGGAAACGCCGACCAGAATGGCACCTCTGGCCGCGAGGTATCGAGCGGCATGCTTCCCGACCGCGCCAAAGCCCTGGACCACCATGCGCGCACCTTTCAGATCAAAGTCGCAGTATGGCAAGGCCACATCGACCGCATGGCTCAGGCCCCAGCCGGTCGCGCCGATTTCATCCAGCGGAATGCCACCGACCGCGCGCGGCAAACCGACCGAACGGCCGATCTCATCGCGCACCCAGGCCATGCATTGCTCATCGGTACCCATGTCGGGCCCGAAGATATAGGTATCTTCGTTTCGCAGTGCGTTGGCGAGCGTGCGGATCAGCTGTTCCTTCTTTGCCTTGGGCATTGCCGGATCCCCAAAGACCACCATTTTGCCGCCACCATGTGGCAGGTCGGCTGCCGAGTTCTTGAGTGTCATCGCCCGCGCCAGGCGGAAACATTCTTCGCTGCTGACATCCGGCGCCATGCGCACGCCGCCAATCGAGGGCCCTCGCGCAATATTGTCCACCACCAGCACGGCCTTCAGGTCAGCCGACGGCTCGTAGACAAAGATGACTTTCAGTGGGCCAAACTCATCGGCAAACCTGAAGGCTTGTTCCATCGACCGGTTCTCCCGCCTGTTGCCTGCAAATCAACGGTAAGGATATTGGCAGCGCAAAACCGCAGTCTAGGGATGGACTGGAATACCCCATTTGATGCACGTCAGATCGGAGCCAATGAAAAACGCTCGAATCGACATTACGCAATCAGGCTTCATCGCCGTTCTAGGCGAAGCCACAGGGAAATAGCATTCCCGACGAATTTCCCGCCTTTGATATCGATCTTGCCATCGCAGCCGGATTGCTTCCGGAACCAGCACCGGCCGCCCGTGCCTGGCTGTCCCTGGTTCCGCATGCCGGCGCTACGGCCAGCAACACGCGGTCATTGAAGCAACGATTCGGTGGGTCGAATCTGTAATCCGCGAAACCCTACGTTGGTTATCGGATTGCCGTCCCGTCGCACCTGCCGCGCTTGCCGGGCGCTACACCACCCTGCTGCCACACAGTAACGAGGACCGGGGCTTTGGTGTGCCTGGGCTCTACGCCGGACACCGGATCACGCGAACAGGGTGACCTTGCAGTCCGGCACCCGTCCAGAGCCTTATCAGCATCGATGCCTTACTGCGCGGTGACCCGAGTGATGCTCCGGAACAAGGAGATGAACGCTTCGTCACTCAGCGTACCAACGTGATTGTTGGTGAAGCCATAGATGCGCACCGCTTCGGATTGCAGTTTGAACTGGATCTGGCTCTCCAGTGTCAC
>LJTS01000130.1 GCA_001304425.1 Betaproteobacteria bacterium SG8_40 | reverse complement strand
CTGGCGTTTGCGTTGATTGGCGCTTGGCCGGTTGCGCCATTCGCCGGATTGGAGTGTCTGGCCCTCTTTATCGCCTATAGCTGGCTAAGGCGCCATGATGAGGACTATGAGTTGATCACGATCGAGGGCAACGACGTAATCGTGGAAACGAGGAACGGCAGCAAGCGGGAAAGAGTGCCGATGAGCCGGTTCTGGGCCCAGGTGGTGGTTGAAGACGTGACGGGCGGCAGGAAGCGGGTTTTTCTGCGGGCTCACGGACGGCAAATCGAATTTGGTAGACTGCTTTCCGACGAGGCAAAACTGTCCGTGGCCAAGCGGCTGCGCGCGAAACTAACCGCGTTGGTTTGATCAATAACGACATTAAAAGCACTTTCGGGGGGAGTATGAGGTTGAAAGCCTTTTCGCGTCTTCTTTTTCTGGCGACAGCAATGCTGATGGCTGGCCTGGCCTCGGCGGAATACCAACTGAATCTCAAGCCGGCGAAAACCGCGCTTGGTGAAGCGGTCTACGACCTGCACACGCTGGTAATGATCATCATTACCGTCATTTTCATTGGCGTGTTCGGTTTCATGTTCTATGCGATTTTCAAGCACCGCAAGTCGGTTGGTCACCAGGCTGCGCATTTCCACGAAAACACCACGGTGGAGATCGTCTGGACGGTCATTCCCGTTTTCATCCTGATCGGTCTGGCCTGGCCGGCCACCAAGGCCTTGCTGGAAATGCGGGACACGTCGGCGCCGGACATGACCATCAAGGTCACCGGATACCAGTGGAAGTGGGGTTACGAGTATCTTGACGATGACGTCAAGTTCTACAGCTCGCTGGCGACGCCGCGTGACCAGATACAGGGTGACGCCGAAAAAGGTGAGCACTATCTGCTCGAGGTCGATAAGCCCCTGGTAGTGCCCGTTGGCAAGAAAGTCCGGATCCTGACAACCGCCAATGACGTCTTGCACGCCTGGTATGTCCCGGAGCTTGCTGTCAAGCAGGATGCCATTCCCGGATTCATTCGGGACACATGGTTCCAGGCCGAAGAGACCGGCACATTCCGTGGACAGTGCGCGGAGCTGTGCGGCAAGGAACACGGGTTCATGCCGATCGTGGTCAACGTTGTCAGCGAAGACGACTACAAGATCTGGGTGGCTGAACAAAAGTCGGCTGGTGGTGCGGCGGCCTACGATCCCGGCAAAACATACTCGGTCGCGGAGCTGACATCGGCTGGCGAAGCCGTATATAAAGCCCACTGTGTCGCCTGTCATCAACCGAACGGCAGCGGCATGCCGCCTACCTTCCCGGCGCTGACTGGCGGAATGATCTCGACAGGGCCGATTGCCAATCATCTCGATATCGTTCTGAACGGCAGCAAGAAGAATCCGATGATGGCGGCTTTCGGAGCCCAACTAAGCGATATGGAAATCGCCGCGGTTGTTACCTACGAGCGCAATGCGCTGGGTAATTCCCTGGGCGATTCGTTGCAGCCCGGTGAAGTGGCGGCAGCGCGCAAATAATTCAGTCTCGAACATAGAAGACATTTAGAGGTTCGGAAGGAGAGGCAAATGGAAGCGGTACACGAACACGACCACAGTCATGATCACCCGACTGGGCTGATGCGCTGGGTGACAACGACTAACCACAAGGACATCGGCACGATGTACCTGTGGTTCAGCTTCGCGATGTTCATGGTTGGCGGTGTCATGGCTTTGATTATCCGCACCGAGCTTTTCCAGCCCGGTTTGCAGGTCGTCCAACCCGAGTTCTTCAATCAGATGACTACGCTGCACGGTCTCATCATGGTGTTTGGCGCGATCATGCCGGCTTTTGTCGGTTTTGCGAACTGGCAGATTCCCATGATGATCGGCGCGCCGGACATGGCTTTCCCGCGCATGAACAACTGGAGTTTCTGGTTGTTGCCGCCCGCCGGCACGCTGCTGGTGCTTTCAATGTTCGTTCCGGGCGGTAGTGCAGGCGTCGGCTGGACGATGTATGCGCCGCTCACCGTGCAGCAGGGCATGGGGATGGATCTTGTCATCTTCGCCGTTCACATTCTCGGCATGTCCTCCATCATGGGATCAATCAATATCGTCACGACCATCCTGAACTTGCGGGCACCGGGCATGACGATGATGAAGATGCCGTTGTTCGTGTGGACCTGGCTGATCACGGCGTATCTGTTGATTGCCGCCATGCCGGTGCTTGCTGGCGCGGTGACGATGACGCTTACCGACCGGCACTTCGGGACACATTTCTTCAATGCAGCCGGTGGCGGTGACCCGGTGCTGTTCCAGCACATCTTCTGGTTCTTCGGTCACCCTGAGGTTTACATCATCGCGATCCCGGCCTTCGGCGTTATTTCGCAGGTGATCCCGGCATTTTCGCGCAAGCCCTTGTTCGGTTATGCGTCAATGGTCTATGCGACCGCATCGATCGCCATTCTGTCCTTCCTGGTCTGGGCGCACCACATGTACACCGTGGGGATGCCCGTGGAGGCTCAGCTCTACTACATGTTCGCCACCATGCTGATTGCGGTGCCGACCGGGGTGAAAGTGTTCAACTGGGTCGCGACGATGTGGAAAGGCTCGATGACCTTCGAGACGCCAATGTTGTTCGCCATCGGCTTCCTGTTCCTGTTCACGCTTGGCGGGTTCACCGGCCTGGTGCTTGCGCTGACGCCGGTAGACGTGCAACTCCACGACACTTATTACGTAGTGGCGCATTTTCACTATGTGATGGTGGCCGGCGCCTTGTTCTCTGCTTTCGCCGGAGTTTATTTCTGGCTGCCGAAGTGGATCGGCAAGATGTACGACGAGACGCTCGGCAAATGGCACTTCTGGTTGTCGATCATCTTCTTCAACCTCACGTTCTTCGTTCAGCACTTCCTCGGGTTGGCCGGCATGCCGCGCCGGATTCCGGACTACTCATTGCAGTTTGCTGACTTCAACATGATTTCATCCATCGGAGCATTTGGCTTTGGATTGTCGCAACTGCTGTTCCTGTACATTTTGATAAAGGCTATTCGCAGCGGTGAGAAAGCGCCGGAGAAGCCATGGGACGGAGCAGATACATTGGAGTGGACGCATCTGCCTACGCCCGCCCCGTACCATAGTTTCGAGACGCCGCCGACGGTTAAGTGAGGGGACAGAATATCGCGGGGGCTGCGGCGGGCTCAGGATGGCTGGCCCGTCCTGGCTCCCCCGATATGCGGCCGATGACCAATTCGCAATCTGATCAGAAAGAGAAGAGGAACTTGAAAACCGGAATCGTGCTCGCGACGATCGCGGCTGCATTCTTTTTCGGGTTCCTGCTACGACGGCTGTTGTTCCAATGAGCCAATCAGTTCTAAAGCGCAACCGTGAAACGCTTCGCAAGCTTGTTGTGGTGGCGTTGTTGATGTTCGGTTTTGGTTATGCGTTGGTCCCCCTCTACGAGAAAATTTGTGAGGTCACCGGCATCAACCAGGTGGTGAAACCCGACACAGTAGTCAACACCCAGGTCGACAAGTCGCGAACGATCGTCATGGAGTTCGACGCCAACGCGCGTGGCGACATCGCCTGGGAACTCATTCCGCGGGAGCGCAAGCGCACGGTTCACCCCGGAGAACTGGTGCACGTTGTCTTCGATTTGAAGAATACGACGGATGTTTCCGTACAGGCACAGGCGATTCCGAGTTTTGGGCCGCAACGTGCCGGACTTCACGTCAAGAAACTCGAGTGTTTCTGTTTTACCCAACAGGAAATCCGGGCGGGAGAGAGCCGTGAGTTGCCTGTTGTTCTGGTCGTTGAGCCGACGATCCCGCAGGATGTGCACACGGTGACCTTGTCCTACACCATGTTCGAAGTGGGTGGGACCCAGGAACCCAAGACGGCGATGCGCCCGACTGGGGGTAATGGATGATGGCGGCCGGGCACAAGACACAGGATAGCGCCGGGGCATTGCGCGCGTTTCGGGCGGTGATCTCGGCGTTTACGGGAATTGGCAGGGGCAAGGCGCTGCATGATGACCTTGCATCGCTCCGCCCCTGGCAGGTTATCGCCGCCGGACTGATTTGCGCGGCTGTTTTTGTAGCAGTGATCGTCACGCTGGTGCGCAACATCGCTACGTGAATAACATCAAAATAAACCAACGAGACTTTACAGAGGAGTAAGTCTATGAGCACGCAACCGGGCGGTTACTATCTGCCATCTCCATCGCACTGGCCAATTTTCGGTTCGATTGCGTTGTTTCTGATGGCGTTTGGCGGAGTGCTGATGATGAACGGAGCTGGCGGCGGGACGGCCACTCTGGTCGTCGGCGTCCTGGTAATGATTTACATGCTGGTCGGCTGGTTCGGCACCGTCATCGGCGAGAGCGAAAGCGGCAAGTACAACAAGCAGGTGGACGTGTCTTTCCGCTGGGGGATGAGCTGGTTCATCTTTTCGGAAGTGATGTTCTTCGCCGCGTTCTTCGGCGCCTTGTTCTATATGCGTGTGCTGTCGGTGCCGTGGTTGGCGGACGCCGATACTGCAGCGCTATTGTGGCCGGGCTTTACCGCGGAGTGGCCGGCATCGGGCCCTGCCATAGCGGAGCAGTTCACGCCAATGGGCGCGTGGGGCTTGCCCGCAATCAACACCGCGATCCTGCTGACCTCGGGCGTGACAATCACGATTGCCCACTGGGCTTTGAAAGAGAACAAGCGTTCCACGCTGAACTGGTTCATGTTCCTTACGATTGCGCTTGGACTGACCTTTATTGCCGTGCAAGCCTATGAGTACGGGCACGCGTACAAGGACCTGAACCTGACGCTCGAGAGCGGCGCCTATGGCGCGACTTTCTTTATGTTGACCGGTTTCCATGGCTTCCACGTTACAGTCGGTACGATCATGTTGATCGTGATCTGGCTGAGGTGTCTGAAAGGGCATTTCAAACCCGAAAATCATTTCGGTTTTGAAGGCGTCGCCTGGTATTGGCACTTTGTCGATGTTGTCTGGCTTGGACTGTTTGTGTTCGTCTACTGGTTATAGATCGCGGGCCTATCGACAAACAACGATCTTTAGAGATGAAAAGTCCCGCGCCAGCGGGGCAAAGGGCCGCCGCCGGCTGGAAAGCCGCGCGGCGACTTTTTTTATAGGCCTTGCTGAGGGATCAGGCCGAAGTAATAGCCGAGCATGAGTAGAACGAACAGCGTTACGGATAGCCCGATACGCACGGTCAGGGCTTTCACGGTGCGGTCGGAGTTGCCCTTGTCGCGCACGAGGTATAACAGCGCGGAGGCGAGGCTGCCGACGATCACCAGCAGAAAAAGGACGATGATAATTTTCATAAGTGCTTACCTTGCAACAAGTTTAGTGGATAGCTGTGCTGCCCGCCAGCGTTCGAGTGCGCAATTGCGTTTTCAGCGAGCATGAAGCGCAAGCTGCGCTACCCGGGTTGGGTGCCAACCTGTGCTGCGATCCTGGGCCTTGCGCTGACGCTGTCTGCATCGTATTGGCAGTTCGGGCGTGCCAGAGAAAAATCCGCCTTGCGGCAGCAGTATCTGGTGCGACAGGCAATGCCCCCGCTCGATCTGCGTAACGATGTTCCATCGCTCGATGCCGTTTCCTATCGGAAGGTCCGCGTTGCAGGAAAGTTTGTCGCTGACAAGGCGATCTTGCTCGACAACAAGCTGCGTGCCGGGGCGGCCGGCTACGAGATCGTTGCCCCGCTGCAAATTTCGGGCAGCGACCGGTACATTCTGATCAATCGCGGTTGGGTGGTTCGCGGCCGCGAGCGGTCTGACTTGCCGGCGGTCGATTTCCCCCGGGGGGAGGTTACTATTGCCGGCACCGCAATTGTTCCCGGCCCGGGCGCACTCGAGTTGTCTGACGAAACCGTCGAGGGACGCGTCTGGCAGAATTTGAATCTGCCGCGCTACAGTGAGCGGCAGCAGATGAACGTGCTGGGTTTTGTCGTGAATGACGAGTCGGAACAAGCTGATGGACTAGACCGCACGCGCGCGGAACCCGGTTTCGGTATTCAGACACACCAGTCTTATGCCGTGCAGTGGCTGTTGTTCGCCACATTGATCATCTTCTTTTACTTTTACTATGGATTCTTCCGGAAAAAATCAGGCGACGAAAAGTAACCTGACGGTATGGCTGATTCTTGCCGTGTGTGTCGTGCCGATCATTGCATCCACAGCGTTGTACTATTTGTGGACACCGTCACGCTACGTGAATCATGGAGAGCTGCTTGATCCGGTTCCGCTGGCTGGCGTTGCGTTCACCCGGACGGGGGGCGATCAGTTCGATTTCAATGAACTGAACGGCCGTTGGGTGTTCTTGTCTATCGACGATGGCGCTTGCAACGACTACTGTGAGAAAAAGCTGTACCTGATGCGCCAGATCCGGCTCACTCAGGGCAAGGACGCCGACCGCATCGAACGTGTCTGGCTGGTTCGTGACGGGCAGCGGCCTTCGGTGGAGGCGCTTACAGAGTACGAAGGCACCCATGCGATCGTGCTTGTGAGAAACGAGGGTTTGAACCGGTTTCCGGCAGATGGCAAGCGCACCGACTATATTTACCTCATCGATCCGCTCGGTAATCTGATGATGCGTTACCCCCCTGATGCCGATCCCAGCCGGATGAAGAAGGACATCGCGAAACTTCTGCGTATTTCCAGCGGCTGGCGTCAGATCGGGCGCTGAAGAGATGCGCCGATGACCAATCCAATCTGGCAGTTTTCCTTGCAGACGTTGCATGCATTGATCTGGGGCGGCGCCCTGGTTGCCGTGCTGTTCGTGTGTGTACGCGCAGTCAGTTTCAGGAAACTGGTCTACGCCACGACGTTACTGACGTTTGTGCTGGTGGCCCTGGGCGCCTATGTTCGTCTGACCGACGCCGGGCTCGGGTGTCCCGACTGGCCAGGGTGTTACGGCAAATTGTCGCCTTTTCATGCGGAATCTGAGATTGATGACGCACAGAGACTTTCGCCCGCGGGCCCCGTTTCGGCTACGAAAGCGTGGAACGAAATGCTGCACCGTTACCTGGCGTCTCTGGTTGGCGTGATGATCGTCGCGATCGTGGCGCAGGCGTTCCTGAATCGCCGGCGATCCAGGCCTGACCCGGACGATCCTGGACAGGCGACTGGCCTGCCGCTGTTGCTTCTTGCATTCGTTGTAATGCAGGGTTTGTTCGGAAAGTGGACCGTCACCCTGCTTCTCAAGCCGGCGATTGTCACCCTGCATCTGCTCGGTGGAATGCTCATTCTGGGAATGCTTACGTGGTTGAGCGCGCGGCAGCTACGACTCCCGGGTGCACGCCGCCCTGCCGAAGCCCGTCTACTGAGGCCATGGGCAGTATTGGCAATGTTGCTCGTTGTTGCGCAGATCGCGCTGGGGGGCTGGGTCAGCACCAACTACGCTGCGCTCGCGTGCATTGATTTTCCAACTTGCCACGGCAAGTGGTTGCCTGAAATGGACTTCAGCCACGGATTCCAGTTGCGGCGCGAACTGGGAATGACGGCACAGGGCGAACCACTGTCGAACGCGGCGCTCAACGCGATACATTGGACGCACCGCGTTGGCGCCCTCGTGCTCACTGTCTATTTGGGGCTCATGA
>LJTS01000129.1 GCA_001304425.1 Betaproteobacteria bacterium SG8_40 | reverse complement strand
GGTTCCGGCTCGGGTTCCGGCTCGGGTTCCGGCTCCGGTTCCGGCTCGGGCTCCGGTTCCGGTTTGGGCAGCGGAATATTCGACGGCACCTCGTCGGGCAGCGGCTTCGGCGGCTCGATCGGGGTCACGTTCTTCACCTCCTTGAGCGGCTTCGGCTCGGGCTTTTTCTCCTCCCTGGGCTCCTCGGGGGGTGGCGGCGGTTCTTCCGGGGCGGGTGGCGGCTCATCCAGGATGACCGACATCATTTCGACCGGCGGCGGCTCATCGACAGGCGGCAAGAACGACCAGTCGACCCCGTAAATGAGGAAGGGAACGATAATCTCGATGCCAAACGCGATAATCAGCGCGCGCCAGAACGGCAGCGACTGTTTGTCACCGACCTGGTCCGTCGCCCACAGCGGGCCGCGGCCCGAGAATCCCGGCCCGCTCATGACCGGCTCCGCCTGCGAGCAACCGTTTCTTCCGAGCGTTGCAACACTAGTTGACTGCAGCCGCTTGGCTCTCGGCGGTCGCAGCAATGCCCACCGAGTTGATTCCCGCCCCGCGCACACTGTCCATCACACGGATCAGCGTCTGCAACGACACATCCTTGTCGCCGGCGATAATTACCGAAATCTGCTGATCCTGCTTCAGCTCAACCAGCTTCTCTGTCAGCGCTTCCTGTGTCACTGTCTGTCCGTCAACGACGATGTTGCTGTCCTTCGTCACGCCAACGGTAATCGTCGAAGTCTTGATTTCCTTGGTCGTCTTCGAGCCCGGCAATTCCATATCGACCCCGGTACCGGCAATCATCTTGAGCGAAATCACGACGAAGAACACCAGCAGGAACATCATGATGTCAATCATCGGTATGACTTCGACCCGTGGTTTCTCGGCGGTGTAGTAACCGGTGCGGGCGCGGCGCGTCATTCGGCGCTCCCGTTCCTGGTCGATTTCACTTTGCCGCCATGTGCCTCGCTGGCCGAAACGCCGTGATGCGCGGACCCGCCACCATGCAATCGGTTGAGCAACATCACCCGCAACAAATCCATCTGGTGCAACGCCAGTCGCACGCGTTTGTTGAAGTGGTTGAGGAACAGCACCGCGATGATCGCGATCAGCAAACCCGCGCCGGTGGCGACCAGTGCCTCGGCGATACCGCCGGTGACCATTTGCGTCGCAGCCTGACCTGTTCCCGATGTGCCAAGAACATCGAACGCATGCACCATACCGATAATCGTGCCGAGAAGCCCCATCAACGGCGCCAGCGTGACGGACGTATCGAGCACCCAGATATTCTTGTCGATCTTGGGCATCTGCCACATGATCGCTTCATCGATATGGCGGTCCATGGTGTCGGCGTCTTCTCCGCGCGAAGCGAGCGCGGAGGAAATGATCGATCTTTGCAGAGAGCCTTCGTAATGGGCTTCGAGTTGCTCGAGTTTTTGTACGTTCTGATACTCGATGAGGTGCAGATCGTTCTCCATGGCAAGGCCCGATTTCAGCGCCCGGTGAAAGAAATAGGCACGCTCAACGATGACAGCGAGTGTGATCAGCAGCAAAACGCCCATCAGCGGCAACAGGCCGCCCGACATGACGCTCAAATGGATGATTTGTTCAATCATGATCTCCCTTTCCTGGAAACTGCGGTGCGCTCACCGGCAAGCACCCGGTATACCGTTTTCTGTTTCAAATGCTCAACAACGGCAGCCTGTATTGCTGCCCCCCCCTATTGCGTAACCGGCGGATAGAACGGCATGCCGTAACGCTCGACAATGCGCTTGATCTCACCGCTTTCGAGCATTTCCCCGATCGATTCATCGATAAACTTCTTGAAATCCTTCTCGCGGCTCTTGATAACCCAGGCGCTGTCCCAGCGCATTTCCGGGATCGGCACATACCCCTCGACCAATTCGAACTCCGCTTCCGGCCGGTTCAGCCTGGCCTGGGAAATCGCACCCGACCAGATCATGCCTGCGTCAATCTGCCGGCGTACCAGCGCGTCGATCACCTGGTAGTTCTGAAAGAACGTCTCATGCGGAATCCCGTGCTCGTCGGCGTACTCGCTCATGGGCGAGAACGCCGGCAGCCCGACTTTCAGACCCAGGCGCTTGACGTCGTCGAGCGATTTCACCTTTTTTGCCGAGTGCTGGGTCACCAGCACGAAGCCGGTGCTCATGAACGGCCGGGTGAATTCAAGCGCATTCGCATCATTATGGTGATCGTCGCCGGTGATCGTCAGGCCCATGACCAGGTCGCAAGAACCCTTGTTGATCGACTGGTCGTAGGCGCCTCCGGGCGCACCCGGTCCGAACCGGGTTGCCATGTTGACCCACATCATCGCGACCTTCCAATCCCGCTTTTTGGCAATGGCATTGAGGATCTCGATCTCGAGGCCGGGCGGCTCGTTGTTTCTGGCTGTCCGGGAGAAAGGCCAGAACCAGCCGTCGGCGCACGCGATGATGGCCCCCATCGTCTCGACCCGAGTCATTGCATCGGCTTTCTTCAGTTCGACAGGCACCCCGATCGGCGAATAATTCTTGTAGCCGGATCGATACAGCTTGTCGGACAGCGGATCAAATACCTCGGGCTTCGTGTAACCCATCTTCGGCCCTCTGTCGCGGCCGTAGACGTACTCGGGATAGAGTTCGAACACCTCGGAGTCGGCGCCTCCCTGGGCAACAGCAATGGAGGGCAGCAGGGCCAGCAGTGCCGGCAGCAACAGCCGTAGTACCAGCCGAATTTTCATCCGCATTGTTATTGGTCCAAGGAATTGTTCGCCCGGCGGCAGAAGCCGCGGCAGCCGTCCCTGCAATACCCCGTCAAGCAACCGAAAAAGCGCCACGGGGCCGTTCCGGACGGCAGGCCCTATCCACGCTGGATGGTCACACCTGTAAAATCAGCCCGCAATGCTATCGCAAATCGATCCGTAATGGTCACAGTGGCGGCACACCCGGCAGCGCCTGTTCATGCTCCCGCCCCCCGCACACGCCAAAGATGTGCAAATATTCGGCAACCGTAACGACCATGCTCGCTAGCCATGTGCGCCACACTCTGCACGGCAGAGGTCGCGTTCGAAACATGCTGAAACACGAAAAATTGGTGAATCCCGAAAACACGCTAAAGCCGGAAAACATGGTGAAACACGAAAAGATGGTGAAACACTCATACCCCGTCAATCGCATAACCCGTTGGCCCATGCCATTTGCCGCTGCGATCCTGTTCATCGCGGCGACACTAGGCGGCTGCGCCGGCATGAGTCTTCCGGGCAAGGGAATGACCGAACGCCTCGAGCTAAATGGCTATTCGTTCATGCCGCCGCCGGAACCGGAATGGTTCATTGCCGATCGAACGCCGGATCGCATTGCCCTTGCAAGGCTTGGCTGGGTCGAAGGCCAGACCTTTCTGGCCGAGGGTTCCTTGCTCAACCTGGACGAATTGCGCAATCCGTCACAACTGGCGCGATACGTGAAGGAAATGCATGATCGCGATCTGCCGCGCCCGCGCTTCCGCATACAGGAACATGACGTCACGGACCTGCGTATCGCCGGAGCACAGTGCGCGCTCTCGCACATCGTTGCCGAGGATCGGGACCCGGAAACCGGTAGCAACGTTGTCACGGCAATGCTGGTGGAGACAGTCGGAACGGTATGCATACACCCGGGCGACGCACGCACCGGGGTTTCGCTGAGCTACTCGCACCGGTCCTTTCCGGAGGACAGGGACCGGGGTTTCGAAGCGTACGCAACGCCGCTGCTGCAGACGCAGCAGTTTGACGACCTGCACAAACCACGCAATGACTGATCTGCCAGACGGCGGCCGGCAACGGCACCCGCCGCAACGCCTTCATGACTAGCGGGCCAACAGATCGCGATTCAGCCCCGACCGGCTCTATCGCGCCCGCTGAACGCAGCCACGCCGCCGCGCGATTGCTTCTCGACCAGCATGCAAGCCGTTCGCCGTTTTCGCGCCTGCCGGAAGAGTGTGCCCCGCGCAACGATGCCGAAGCGTACGCAACGCAGGAGGCACTGCGCCGCATGCGCGAAACCGCACTCGGCGAAACGGCCGGCTACAAGGTTGCGCTGACTTCGGCGGTGATGCAGGAAATGCTTCAGTACTTCTCGCCTTTCGCGGGCCCGCTGCATGCGAACATGATTTACCCGGATGGGGTGAATCTCGATCACTCGCTGTATGGCCGACTGTGCATTGAATGCGAACTGGCGGCCGTCCTGGGTAAAACGCTGCTGGCGAGGCACGCGCCCTATTCGCGCGAGCAGATTGCCGATGCTGTCGAAACAATCGCACCAGCGCTCGAACTGGTCGATGACCGCAATGCCGACTACAGCGATATTTCCACGCTGGTATTGACGCTCATTGCGGACAATGCCTGGAATGCTGGCGTCGTGCTGGGACCTCCGGTGCGCGACTGGCAACGCCTGGATCTGGCAAGCCTGCACGGCAGGGTCAGCATCAATGGAGAACCCGTCGATGAAGGATACGGGCGCGACGTGCTGGGCCATCCTTTCGAAGCACTCAGATGGCTGGTGAACACGGTGGCTGGGCAGGGTAAGGATGTGCAAAAGGGCATGGTCGTAATGACCGGTACCATGATTGCCACCCAATTCGTGAAACCCGGCGACCAACTGAGCTTCACCGTCGACGGCCTGGGTACGGTCGGCGTCAGCGTCCGTTAGCTGATGATGGAGATCTGTTCAATGGACACCAGCAGCGTGCGCCGTGTTATGCCGAAGGCCGTTACCGCTTCCCGGCTGGCAGCACAACCGCCAACCCGAAGGATCAGCGCCTCATGTTGAAAAAATACCAGCAACCGCACACCGGAGGTTTTGTCGGCGCGATCTGGCGCTGGTTCGACCGCAGCATTCTCGCTCTGGGCCGGGAATTTCGCCTGAGCTTCATGCCGCCGTTGATGGTGTATGCCGCTGCCGGCATTTCCGGCCTGACGGCCATCGTTGGCACCTTCTATGTCAAGGAGCGCCTCGGCCTGTCGGCGGAATTTCTCGCCGCCCTCGGCTTCTGGGCGATGTTGCCGTGGGCCCTCAAAATGCCCCTCGGGCATATGGTCGACCTGATCTGGCGATTCAAGAGCATCTTCGTGTACCTCGGCGCAAGCATGATTGCCGCGAGCCTGCTGATCATGATCGGCCTGCTCGGTTACACCGAAGCGATGATCGCAATTGCACCGGCGGGCGCCTGGTATGTATTTGCAACGTTGTTGGCACCCATCGGCTACGTCGTGCAGGACGTGGTCGCCGATGCCATGACCGTTGAAGCCGTACCGCGGGTGGATCGCGACGGCAATCCGTTTGGCGAAGCCCAGCGCAAGTCCATGCATACCACCATGCAGCTGCTGGGTCGCGTCGCCATCATCAGCGGCGGCATACTGGTGGCGCTGGCCAATGTCGTCTTGCTGGAAGGCGTGGGCGACCTGCCCGAAGAAGAAAAGGGCGCGGCCTATCTGTTCATCTACCAGCTGGCGCTGATCATTCCGCTGGTGTCGGTCTTCGGGGTTGTCCTGGCGACATGGCTGCGCCATCGGCGCATCGTTCATCACGTCAGGCAGGGGCACACCCGGGAGCAGGCGATCGAACTCATCGACGTGCACACGGAATCGCCAACGGTAAACTGGTGGATTCTGGGCGGCGGACTTGGCTTTGCCGCGCTGTCGATTGGTGTTGGCCTGAGCGACATACCGGCTTCGCAGGAAATCGTGTTCGCGATCTCCATGGCGATCGTCATCTTCCTTATCTCGCGCCTGACGCGCGAGCTCGATGCGCAGGCACGCAAGCTCCTGGTCGGCACAGCCATCATCATATTCGCATTTCGGGCCATTCCGACAACCGGCGCGGGCACCTCGTGGTGGATGATCGACGATCTGGGTTTCGACCAACAGTTCCTCGCCGTGCTGTCGTTGATCGCATCCGGACTGACGCTGTTCGGCATGATTGTCTTTCGCCGCTTCATGGCCGAACGGTCGATCGCATATATCGTCGGCGCGCTGACAATTGCGGCAACCTTGCTGATGCTGCCCGACATCGGCATGTACTACGGCCTGCATCACTGGACCGCCGAGATGACCAACGGTGTCGTCGATGCCCGTTTCATCGCGCTCATCGACACCGCGCTCGAATCTCCTCTCGGGCAAATCGCCATGATCCCGATGCTGGCGTGGATCGCCAACTCGGCACCCGCCCGGCTCAAGGCGACATTTTTCGCCGTCATGGCCTCCTTCACCAACCTGGCGCTGTCGGCGTCGCAACTCGGAACCAAGTATCTCAACCGTATTTTCACTGTAACCCGTGAAGTTCGCGACCCGTTCAGCCAGGAAGTCGTCGTGCCCGCCGACTACAGCGAACTGGGCATACTGCTGATCACGGCAACGGTGATTGCCTTTGCGTTGCCGATGCTGACCATTGTGCTGGTGCGGATGAGTCCGCTCCGCAACGCCTGATCGAGCCGCACGTGATCAAGCGCTATCGCTTCGTTTTTGCCATGACCGCCGACAAGGCACTCGCCAGCCTCGACGAGGCGATCGCAGCCAACCCGGGTTTCGGGTTGGCAATCGACGCCAGTGGCCGCATCAAGGTATTTCGCAGCCAGGGCGTGGCTTTGCTGAACGGCTTCTTCCCGATATTCGTCGCCCGCTTCAATTCAACTGCCGAAGGATCGGAATTGTGCGGCGGATTTCGCTTTCATTTGCTCGCGATTGGCCTGTTCGCAGGCTTCGTCGCCACCTCGGCGTTCAGTCTGGTCAATCTGCTTCTCTCGCCCGACATCGCTGCCGACCTTCCGCCCGACTGGAAGTCGCAACGGATTCGATTTGAACTGCAATTCATCGCCTTCGCCTGTCTTTCGGCGATGTTCGCGTGGCTCGCCGGCAAACCGATGCGCGATCGCATTGCGGCGATTATCGCCGGCGCGGCCGCCCGGAAACCGGGCAATTAGCGAGATACGGTTTGAAAGAAGCTTTTCCAACAGCAGGTGATCACTGATGGCGTTCGAACCGGAACTGCGCTCGACCATCACCTGCCCCGAATGCGGCCACCAGGAAACCGAGACGATGCCAACCGACGCTTGCCAATGGTTTTATGAATGCAAGGGCTGTGGCGCCGTCATCAAACCTGTCCTCGGCGATTGCTGCGTGTTTTGTTCATATGGCACGGTCGCCTGTCCGCCAGTGCAGGCAGAAAAGCAATCACACCGCAACTGAGCCTTTTGCTTCGCAGCCGAACCGGAGGTTTCGAAATCCCGGGCTGCTGAACTGATGGCCGGCATTGCGCATGTGAGGCTGGCCGTCCGCATAGCGCACGCAGGCGGTCAGCCGCAGCGGCAACCCGAATGCCCGGGAAAAGGTCCTTAACGAGGCACCAACGGGTTGCAATTCTTGATCGTGACCCGCCCTTGCAACAGATTACCTCGCGAGTATTCGTTGAACAGGCAGGTATTGGTCGCCGGGTCGTAGTTTTCGATCCACAGGTTGTCGTCCTTCCAGGTGGCAGTGATGTGGTGCTGGCCAGCGGGAACCGTTACCGTCATGACGCCACCGTAGCGCTTGACGAACAACTGTTGAAAATGAAAGTAGTAGGCACCCCAACCGACAACGAGGATGACCGCGGTCGCGATCAACGCTGCTTTCAGATTGTCCAGTTTGATACCGACAACGACCAGCGTTGCAATGACGAGGCCGACTACCAGCCCCCAGTAAAGATAAGTGATCATTCGCCCCCCCTCGATTACGCCATTTC
>LJTS01000128.1 GCA_001304425.1 Betaproteobacteria bacterium SG8_40 | reverse complement strand
CCCAGAGAAATATCCGATACCCTGAGCCCGGTACGCCCAAGGCGCACGTAGCGCCGAATGCGCGCATTCGCGGAGTCGCCGGCACGGCTGTTACTCAGGGCAGCGCCAAAACCGCCAAGCCCGATTGCCGCTCCCGCGCCGAATCCAAGAAAGCCACGCCTGTCGACCATTGCATCTCCTTACGCTAACTGGGCCGTCGGCCCGAGGCATTGTCATCGTATCGAGCGTCAGCAGTGCCTGCCCGATCCATCCCCCTGCGCAACACGCCAGCACGGAGCGACCACGCCATCATGCGGTCTTGATGACGCCGGCTTCCCTGAGCCGGGCGATCTCATCCTCGCCATATCCGAGCTCGCGAAGGACCTGGGTCGAATGTTCACCCAGCCGTGGCGCCGGAGTCGTTGGCTCAGGCGGCGAAGCCGACCATCCGGTCGGCGTGCGCATTGCATACATACTGCCCTCGGTCGGATGCTCTTCCTCGACGAAAAAACCGCTGCTCTTCAAGTGTGCATCGGACAGCAAATCGTCCACGGCGTTCATCCGGGCCACCGGGATATCCGCCTTTTCCAGCAACTGCATCCATTCGTCAGACGTGCGGGTTTCGAGAATTCCAGCCAGCAAATCATAGATTTCACCAATATTGCTGGCACGGCTCGCATGTGTTGCGAAGCGCGGATCGTCCATCATCTCGGGCCGGCCAATCGCGTCGAAAAAGCGCTGCCATTGCTTGCCGTTGTAGACGAGAACGCACAGGTAACCGTCAGCGGTAAGGTAGGGACGCCGATGCCGCAATCGCTCATAACCGGACCCGCCTTTCGCGGGCCGGTAACTCAAGCCGGCAAGATGATCGCCGAGCACAAAGTGCGACATCGCCTCGAACATCGGCACTTCGATCGACTGACCCTGGCCGGTTCGTTCACGATGGTACAACGCGGCAGTCACCGCATAAACCGCGTGCAGCCCCGTTACCCGGTCGGCAAAATTGAGCGGCACGTAACGCGGCCGGTCGGCACCGTCTCGCGACACCAGCCACGGTACGCCGGTTACCCCCTGTATCAGATCGTCGTAGGCGGCCCTGCCGGCGCGTTCTCCCCGCTGCGAGTATCCATAGGTGCCAACGTAGATCAGCCGTTCATTGACCGAGCGGACGTCCTCATAGGACAACCCAAGGCGCGCCATTGCCTGCGGGCGAACGTTGTATACAAGCACATCGACCGACGGCAGCATGCGCATGACGACTTCCCGGCCGGCGGCCTGTTTCAGGTCCAGCGCGAGACAACGCTTGCCACGGTTGAGGTGCATGTGGAGATGCCCCATCGCCGGGGACTGCATGGGGCCGACGTCGCGCATGTTGTCGCCGTCGTGCGTCTCGATCTTGGTCACATCGGCGCCAAGCTCGGCGAGTATCTGGGTCGCGAACGGCCCCATGACGACACTGGTGAGATCAAGAATCTTTACGCCTGATAGTGGTCCGGCCATGTACCCTCGTTCAATCCTGTTGGTTGAAAGAAATGCGCCTGTGGCGAACAGGCAGAAAGTGTAACCCACCTCATTCGCCGCCCGGTTATTCGGCACATATCTCGCTTGCCTGATGTGCGTGCACACCGATACGACGAATGCCGCCAACTGCGTGCGTTTTCAAACGTTCCGCGCCGACGTGCCCGGCAAGCGGTGTCGGGTTCAAGCGACCCGTATGCGTGACCTTGCCGTCCCATGCGGCACATCCTCGCGTTGAACACTCCGTCCTTACGCGTCGTCGAGCCCTTCATTGCGCCAGCAATCGTGCTCGCCGCGGCGATCATTGCAGCCCTGGCGTTGCCGGCGCAGCCTCTGGCAACAACAGGTCTGCTACCAGCCGTGGTTCTCCCGATCGGAGTGTTTCTCAGCCTGTGGTTCAATCGTGGACGCGCATTTCTCGCTTTGGTCTCGATGTTTCTCGCCTACGCCGGATATGCGCTCGCCGCGCACCCTGATGCGTCGACATTTGCCGAACGCGCGGTGCTTGCCGGCATCGCCATTTTTGTACCACTCAACGTCACGTTGATTCTGATTCTGCCCGAACGCGGCGTACTGCATTTCCGCAGTTACCGCTGGCTTCTGCTGCTGGCAGCAGAGTCACTGCTCGTCGCCTGGATCGCGAGCGCCGGCATCAGTTCCCTGTCCGGCACCGCCTGGCAGAGCGTGCTCGATCACTGGCTGTTGCGCCCGAGCCCGACCCCGCTGCTGGCACGCGTGCTATTCGCCGCCGCGATCGCATTGGCCATCGGCCGGGTCCTTGAAAACCGGGCGCCGGTCGAGATTGGGCTGGGAAGCGCCCTGCTGGCGTTCTTTGCCGGTTGCACATGGCGCGACTCGCCAGCCGGCTTTTCGGTCTTCGTTACAGCAGCCGGAACGATTTTGCTGATTGCCGTCCTGCAGGAGTCACACCGAATGGCGTTTCGCGACGAGTTGACTGGCCTCCCCGGGCGCCGGACGCTGGAAGAGCAGTTGCTGGGACTCGGGCCGGTATTTACTGTTGCCATGGTCGATGTCGACCATTTCAAAAAATTCAACGATACGCACGGGCACGATGTCGGCGATCAGGTTCTCAGAATGGTCGGCGCACGGCTGGCCCAAGTGAGCGGCGGCGGCCGTGCCTACCGTTATGGCGGGGAAGAGTTCTCGGTGCTTTTTCCGGACAAGACGATCGGGGAGGTATTGCCTCAACTCGAGGCTTTGCGCAGTGCCATCGAAAATCATGCTCTCGTTCCGCGCTCTGAGGAGAGGCGGCAGTCAAAGCGCGAGGACGCTGACCGGCGTGCGAACGTGAGGCTTGGCAGCACGAGCATCCGGAAAGCCGGCCATACCAACACGCGTCGTGCGGATCAACGGGCCGGTATCGAAGCGCGGTCGCTGTCAGTTACCGTCAGTATCGGAGTGGCACAACGAAACCGGCGGTTGCACACACCCGCAATGGTACTCAGGGCGGCAGATGAAGCGCTGTATCGGGCCAAGCATGCGGGGCGAAACCGGATTAGCCGCTAGCCAGATAAACGCCATGCTGCCCGGCAATTCGCATTAACGGCGATACGTGGGACGCCGTGATCCGGGGGTTGCCGCTGCCCGCTCGTCGCGATGGCGAAAATTGATGCGGGCCTTGGTCAGATCATATGGCGATATTTCCACCGTGACCCTGTCGCCTGCTGTGATGCGGATGCGGTGTTTTCGCATTTTCCCCGAGGCGTAAGCAATCACCTCCACGCCATTTTCCAGTTCGACGCGAAACGTTGTGTTTGGCAGCACCTCTTGCACAGTACCTTCCATTTCAATCAGTTCTTCCTTCGCCACGCAATTACCCCTCTTTCTATTGTTGAACACCCCTTGCCCGCTCTGGCCTCAAATGACAGCCAGGCGACCTGAACACCCGGACCGGCGATTCAACCCTCCGCCGTATCGCTACCGGTTCTCTTGCCGACGCTCGATTGCTCGGACGACTCGTCCTCGTCCCTCTCCGCATCGCGCCGCGCCATTTTATCCTCTTCCATCTGCTGTAGACGCCGCCTGATGATCATGACGGTGGCCTCTTCCGGAGAAAGCTTTCTGGGCATTTGGCAGACCTCCTTGTAGTCAATGCGGCCAACCGGAGCCGGGAGTGCTCCGTCACGGCCGCCCTAAACGAAAAACCCCTTACCGGTTGATCCCGGTAAGGGGCGTTGATCGCGCACCGCACGACCGGTTCCCATTGTACAGAGTCGCGCCAGACGGCTCAACGGCAATGTGCCGGTCCGGCCACCCGTAACAGGCTCCACAGCGACGATCGCAACGAGTGTTCAGACAAACTGTGGCCCGGGAGACGGCTATCCGAACCGCGCAAAGCGCCTCGCAAACAGCCTGCTAGGCAGCAGCCTCACCCAACCACTTGCGCGCCAGCGTTTCGGAGTCAAACACCTTCACATCGGCTTCGATAAACAACGATGTCAACAGGGCCAGCCAGGCAACCAGATCCTGGTCGCTGATGATGGCAATGCGGCCAACATCCCTGGCATGCTCGCGAGCAAAACGTATGTCCTCGAGCGCAACGTCCAGGGTGTATTCGAGCATGCCGGTCAGGTCGATCAACAGGTTCAACCGGCCTTGCGTCTTCAGCTGGGCGCCGACTTCCTCCTCGAACTCCCGGTAATCGGCCACCGTGAACTCACCAAAAACGCCGACGATCGTCAGCTTTTCCTCATGCTCGATGGATATCATCTCTATCCGCTTCCGTTATTTGAAAATCCTGCCTGGCAGAGTCCCGGATCCGGGCAAACCCCGTCGCGACTCCCCTGCTGCATTATGCCTCGCTATCCGGTGACGCGTTTTCTGCCGCGAGCCGTTTGCGCAACTCGGTCTTGAGCACTTTACCGTAGTTGTTTTTCGGAAGGGTGTCGACGAACAGGTATCGCCGCGGGCGCTTGAAGCGCGCAATACGTTCCAGGCAAACCGCTTCGAGTTCGGCCTCCGTCACACGCGCCGCCGGTCTTCTGACCACGAATGCCACCACTTCTTCTCCCCACTCGGCGTGCGCACGCCCGACCACCGAGGCCTCCGCCACTGCCGGATGGTACAGCAGCGCTTCCTCGACTTCTCTGGGATAGATGTTCGACCCGCCGCTGATGATCAGGTCTTTCGAACGGTCGCGCAGGGTCAGGAAGCCGTCGGCGTCAAAGGAGCCGACATCCCCGGTATGCAACCAGCCGTTTCGCAGCGTCGCCGCACTGGCCTGCGGATTGTTCCAGTACCCCTGCATCACCACGTCGCCGCGGACCAGCACTTCGCCGACTTCATTCGCCGGCAACGGTCGGTCATGCTCGTCGGCCACGATCACTTCCACGCAGGATTGGGCAATACCCACCGATGCAAGACGTTCCAAATAGCGAGGGTGCCCGGTATCGTTGATACGCTCCCGCGACAGCGCGGTAATCGTCATCGGCGCCTCTCCTTGCCCGTAAATCTGCACGAAACGCGGTCCCATGACCTGCAAGGCTTCCCGGATATCGGCCACATACATCGGCCCTCCGCCATAAACGATGGTTTTCAGCCCGCTGAAATCCGCGCCGGACTGGCGCACGCGCGCCACCAGCCGCTGCACCATGGTCGGCGCGAGAAACATCGTCACACCCTGCCACTTCGAGCATAGGGACAGCACCTCGTCCTGATTGAAATGTCCGCTCTCCGGTATCACCTGATTTGCCGCCTTGAGCATGTGCGGAAGGTCGTACAACCCGGAACCGTGCGACATCGGTGCCGCATGCACGATAGAGTCAGTTGCGTCGATCCGGTCGACATCGGAAAAGTAGGCCAGCGCTGCGCACAGAAGATTCCTGTGACTGATCATCACACCCTTGGGTTTACCGGTGGTGCCACTGGTGTAAAACAGCCAGGCCACATCATCGGGCGCAGCCGGATGCATTTCAAACGCGCCAGCGACGTTCTGTAATGCCCGGTATTCTTCAGACCCGACCTCAACCACGCGTTCCAGACCGGGCACCGCATCCGCAAGCGGGGCGACCGTCCCGGCCAGATCCGGTGTCGCAAAACACAGCTTCGCGCCGGAATCGGACAACATATAGGCAAATTCGCGCACGTGCAGTTTCGCATTCATTGGTACGGCAACCAGCCCCGCAAGCCACACCGCATAGCGCACTTCCAGATATTCCGGGCAATTCGTCATTAACATTGCGACACGCTCGCCAGGCACAAGCCCCAGTTGATTGCGGAACGCCGCCGCCAGGCCCGCCGATCTTTTCATCAGTTGCGCATAGGTCGCCCAAACACGCTCACCCCGTGACACCGCCGGTTGCTCCGGGAATGTGCGCGCCGCACGAATCAATAGTTGAGCAATGTTCATCAGAATCTCTCCGTCAAGCGCAGTATCTTATACCGCCTCCCGGACGGAAATTTCCCGGCGCGCACACCCCGCTCGGCCGGCCTGGCCCGTGGACCTTTCAACATTATTCATTGTCAGGCGTTACTGACTGGCGCCGGTAATGGAATACGTCCGCCAGAGGACAAGGTCGACTATCGGGCGACTTCAACCAATGACAGCGGCGGGACGATCAATCGCACAAGGCGTTGCAGAAGGCGCCCTGTCATCTTGCATGCACACGCGCAAGCGCCGCATGCCCCAGAAACGAAGCGCTGCTCCCTGCTGCACAGAATTTCCCACGCGCAGCCGGAGCAATGCGACGCAATGAGACACCGGGCAGCTATTCGCTCTGATCGGCCGCAGACACGCGGGAGGTCACGGGTCCGGCACTGCGCCGCGCGCGAGCGGATTATCCGAACATCGCTATGCGATTCTGCCCGGCCTACAGTTCGCCTTCCAATGGCAGGTGGGCAAAGAACCAGTCTTCGATACGCTGCATGACCGACATCGCCGGCTGGCTGGTCAGCGTAGCATTGTCCGATACCCATATCACATTGCCTTCCTCGTCGAACTGCAGTTGCCAGGCGTTGGATCTGTCAAAGTCCGGCGCGACCGCTTCGCGCAATCTGGCATTCAACGCCTTGCTTTCAACCTCCAGTCCCATTTCGGTATTGATGCGCAAAGAGCGCGGATCGAGGTTGGCGCTGCCGATAAAGACCCTGTCATCGTCAATGACCAATGCTTTTGCATGCAACGCCAGGGCTTTCCCGCCGATGGGCGACAGCATGTAGATGTGCCGATCGTGCGCATCGATACGCACCTCGTGCAGTTCCGCACCGTTGCTCAATAGTTCCTTGATGTGGTTCCGGTAGGCGCTGTGTGCCGTGAGATGGTTGTTCGACCGGATTGAATTGGTCAGCATGCGAATACGCACCCCGCGCTCTACCGCGCGCTTGACTGCTCCCGCCAGTTCCGGCGTAGGGATCAGGTAAGCGGACACGATAACGACCTCGTCCGTGGCAGAGTCGAACATTCCGATCAGGGCATTGGCAACCTGTATCGGGGCCTCGGCCTGTTTCGCCGGGTTATCGCGAGGCGGTTCGTCAGCGTAGAGCGTGCCGCTTCCGCTGACGGCAGCGGCGACGACTTCACGCCAGCGCGCCAGGCGCGCCTGTTCCGTTTCTTCAGCGTGCAGGTGCACATGCTGATCACGTACCGACCGCGCGGCATCCAGGTCCGCCGGCGCTGACCGGACATGGGACATCGATTCGACCGGGAACGACCACTGGTCGTTCCAGTATGCGTCAAAGGAGGTCGATACCCTCGCAACGATCGGCCCGCCCGCCAGGAGTTCAAGGTCACGAAAATTGGCTTCACCATGAAGACCGAAGTACTCATCGGCAATGTTTCTGCCGCCGACGATGGCAACGCGATTGTCGATCACCATTGCCTTGTTGTGCATGCGGTGGTCGAGGCGGTGGAACTCACCGGCATTCAGCGCCTGGCGCGTGGCGAAACCGCTTGTTCGGCGCTTGTAGGGATTGAAGATGCGATACTCGATATTCGGGTGGTGAGCGATTTCGAGCAGAACCTGGTCTTCGCCGAGCAGGAAAGTGTCATCAACGAGCAGCCTGACCTGCACTCCCCGCTCGGCTGCGACGACAAGATGATCGAGCACCAGTGCGCCCACGATGTCGAAGCTCCAGAGGAAAGTCTGCAAGTCGATGCTTTCGGTGGCGCTGTCAATGGCACGCAGCCGCCAGTCGAGCGCAGCGGTGCCGTCGTTCAGCAGCACATACCACTCGCCCGGCCTGTCCGCCTCCAGCGTTTCCCAGATCGGCGCCCTGGCTGGCGCGGGCGTGTACTCGGGGGGCAAATCGACTGGTTGCAGTGAACTGCAGGCGGCCAGAAG
>LJTS01000127.1 GCA_001304425.1 Betaproteobacteria bacterium SG8_40 | reverse complement strand
CGGGAAGCGGTCATCGAGGCTGCGCGGATTTCGCAAACGTCGTTGTTCGGACATCTGGTCGAGCTCGGGCTCTCCCGCACCATTGCGCTGGACCAACAGGCGCTGGAAGCCAAGCTCGAACTGAACGGGCGTGTGTTGCGCGCTTTCCCGGCCCCCGACGTGGCGTTTCGACAAAGCGCCCTGTACGCGTTGCACGGTGACCTCGCTTCGGCGTACCGGCAGTGGGATCTGGCGGCGGCGGCGTACCCGGCCAAGGCAGCGAATGTCGCCGATGCGCTGGCCCGGGCGGCCCTCGGCGAGAAGAAACTCGAGCCGCTGGTAGAATACGCCGCTTCGCGCCATGAGGCGCGACAATGATCGGATGGCGCCATGAGGCGCGACAATGATTTGGACGGCGCCATGAGGCGCGGCAGTGTTTTTTTTGCGCCAACTGGTGCGAGAGCGACTACATCGCATTTAGGATCGGCAGTGACCACACATGATGAGGAACAGCATTGACAATCCCGGAATTTGTCTCCGATAACATCTGGCTGGTGGCGGCGGCGGTGATCAGCGGTGGTTACGTGGTGTGGCCGTGGGTTTCCAGAAGCACCAGCGGTCTGAGCGAGGTGGGGCCGATGGAGGCCGTGCAACTGATGAATCGCAAGGATGCCGTGGTCCTGGACGTACGGGAGCAGGGCGAGTTCAGCGCCGGGCACATCACGGGCGCGAAGCACTTTCCGGTGGGCTCGCTCGAAAAGCGGGCCGAAGATTTGAAAAAATACATCAAGAAACCCGTTCTGGTGGTTTGTGCCAGTGGCGCAAGATCTCGGGCAGCGTGCGCCACACTGAAGAAGCAAGGGTTTGAGGACGTTTTCCTGCTGGCCGGGGGTATGGGGGCCTGGCAACAGGCCAGTCTTCCGGTCGCAAAATCGTAGTGCCTGGCGTGTCGAAGAACATGGCCGGTGATGCCGGGACCGCGGACCGGGGTGACGTACAGTCCGGTGGTGCCGGAAAACCGGTGGTGATGTACTGCACGGCATTCTGTCCGTATTGCCGTATGGCAGACAGCCTGCTCGCGAAAAAGGGAGTGACCGATGTGCAGCGTATCCGGGTGGACCGCGAGCCCGCCCTGCGCCAGGAAATGATGGACCGGACCGGCCGCTACACGGTGCCGCAGATCTACATCGGTGATTTTCACGTCGGCGGCTATGACGATCTGTCGCAGCTGGAGCGCGAAGGAAAGCTCGAATCGCTGTTACGGGCCGGCACGGATGAGCATGGTGCGGAATAAACGGACGGACCATTAACGCAAACAACGAGGCAGCAATGAGCGAACAGCAACAGAGTGACCAGCCGGTGTTTTCGATCGAAAAACTGTATGTCAAGGACTTGTCGGTCGAGGTCCCCGGTGCGCCGCAAGTCTACCAGGAGCGTGAAACCCCACAGGTGGAAGTGTCGATGAACAACGCGGGCAAGCCGATCAGCGATGGCTATTATGAAGTGGTCATCAAGCTGACGGTCACCGCCAAAGCCAAGGAAAAGACCGTGTTTCTGGTCGAGGTGGCCTATGGCGGGGTGTTCCAGATTCGCAATGTGCCGGAAACGGAAATCGAAATGGTGCTCGGCGTGACTTGTCCGAATATCCTGTTTCCCTATTTGCGCGAAGTCGTTTCGGAAACCGTATCGCGCGCCGGGTTTCCCCCGGTGATCCTGCATCCGATGAACTTTGAGGCGATTTTCAAGGCACGCAAGCAACAAGGTGATGAACAAGCGGCCGCGCCGGGAACAACGACGCACTGAAGCGCATGCGTTTTTTCGCCGCCGTCATTTTCGTTCTGGGGGTTTGTCACGGCCCAATCGTCGCCCACGCGATCGAGTTCCGGTCGGTTACCGATGAAATAGCGGTTTTGTACGAGGCGCCGTCCAGCCAATCGCGCAAACAGCTGATCCTGACCCGCGGTTACCCGGTTGAAGTAATTATCGAGTCCGAAGGCTGGGTGCGGGTGCGAGACGATGCCGGGACGTTCGGCTGGATCGAAGCGTCTCGGCTGGACACGAAGCGCACGGTCATGGTGTCGAGGGGCGTGACCCAGGCGCGCCGCGAGCCCAATGAGTCGGCAGCCGTTGTGTTCCGGGCAAGACAGGGCGTTCTTCTCGATTTTCTGGACGTGGCAGGCGGATGGGCCAGGGTTCGCCACCGTAGCGGCATCGTCGCCTACGTTCGCTTGACCGATCTCTGGGGCGTATGAAGCTGGCGGTGATCGGTGCCGGAGCATGGGGAACGGCGCTCGCGGTGGTCTTGTCCGCCAATCACCGTGTCTCACTGTGGTGCCGTACTCCGGAGGAGGCTGCCAGCGTGCGCGCCGACAGGGAGAACAAGCGATACTTGCCCGGCGTCAAGCTGGCCGGCGAAATACGGGTGGTCGACCAAGCTGAAGGGGCGGAACAGCCGTTTGAACTTGCGCTGTTTGCGGTCCCGACTGCCGGTTTGCGCGCGGCGCTGCGGTCTGCCCGAAGTGTCATGGGTGAAGCCGGCTGTGTATGGGCGTGCAAGGGTTTCGAACAAGGAAGCGGCAAACTGCCGCATGAGATCGCGTCAGAAGAACTCGCGCCAACTACACCGTGCGCGGTGCTTTCCGGACCAAGTTTTGCGGCCGATGTGGCGAGAGGCCTGCCAACGGCGGTAACTCTGGCCTCGCGCGATGAGGACTTCGCGGTTGCCGCCGCGAGACAGTTGCATACCGGGCGATTTCGCGTCTATTCGAGTACCGACCTGATCGGCGTCGAAGTCGGCGGCGCCGTGAAGAATGTCATTGCAATCGCGGCGGGGATCTGTGACGGGCTGCACCTCGGTGACAGTGCGCGCGCAGCTTTGGTGACCAGAGGGCTCGCGGAAATCACGCGCCTGGGTCTGAAGCTGGGCGGACGCATCGAGACCTTTATGGGGCTGTCTGGTCTGGGAGACCTGACCCTGACCTGCGCCGGGAACCTGTCTCGCAATCGCCGCGTCGGGCTTTCGCTTGCCACCGGAAAAAGCATTACGGATATTTTGTCCGAACTCGGGCATGTGGCGGAAGGTGTTCACACCGCGAGCGAGGTGTTGCGTATGGCGCAGCGCCTGGGTGTCGATATGCCGATCACGGAATCGGTTGTCACTGTGCTAAGCGGCGAGGTTTCTGCGGCGGCGGCGGTCGATGCGCTCTTGCAGCGCGACCCGAAGGCCGAAAGCGCCGGCTAGCGCCACGATTCGACCAGCGCTTGCTGCCGGCACAAGGCAGGCGCGGCGTGGGGGCCAGCGCGCGATCTCACGCTGGCAGCCTTTAAACGCCACCCTCGAATCCCGATTGACGCCAGGCCTCGTAGACGGCAACGGCGACCGTATTCGCCAGATTCAGGCTTCGTTCTTGCGTCATCATCGGCAACCGCAGTCGACATTCCGGTTCAAAGCTGGACAGAATTTCTTCAGGCAGGCCGCGTGTTTCCGGCCCGAATACGAGCGCATCCCCGCGCGCGAAGCGAAACCGGTCGTAGTGGCGGCTTGCTTTGGTGGTGAACGCCACCGCTCGTTTCGACGGATGGGCGCTCATCCATTGGTTCCAACTGCGGTATTTGCGAACTTCGGCGAACTCGCGGTAGTCAAGGCCGGCGCGCCGCAGATTGCGATCGTCCAGGTGAAAGCCGATCGGCTCGATGAGATGCAACCGGCTTCCGGTGTTGGCGCACAGACGGATGATGTTGCCGGTATTGGGCGGGATCTCGGGTTGAAAGAGTACGACGTCGAACATGTGCCGGAAACAAATCTCTAGATATAACTGCCGTATAAACAATTATATATAATCAATAGTTCAAATATTGCTTAATATTACGGCCGACCGCACCTGAATATATGGGAAAACCAGAGAAAATTCGTATTGGTGAACTCCTGGTACAGCAGGGGCTGCTGACGAAAGAACAGTTGTCAGCAGCGCTGGGCGACCAGAAGCGCACCGGCCGCAAGCTGGGCCGAATATTTATCGAAAATGGGTATCTGGGCGAGGACCAGATAGGGGTCGCGCTCGCCCAGCAGTTGCAAGTGCCATTCATGGATCTCAGGCAATTCAATGTCAAGCCTGAGCTGGCGATGCGTTTGCCCGAGGCTCTGGCGCGACGTTTCCGCGCGATCGTTCTGCAGGAGGATGCGAATTCCTATAGCGTCGGATTTGCCGATCCGACCGACCTGTTCGCCTATGACGAGATCGCGCGGCAACTAAAGCGCGACGTCCGGTTGGTCGTGGTATCGGAATCGCTGCTGATGCAGACGATCGACCGAATTTACCGGCGCACCGAAGAAATCAGCGGCCTGGCCCAGGAACTGGGCGCGGAGCTCGGTGAATCCGTCATCGACCTGGGCAGCATGGGACGTTCGCCCGGTGTTGAGGATGCGCCGGTCGTCAAGCTGCTGCAATCGGTGTTCGAGGATGCGACGGTTGTCCGCGCGTCGGATATTCACATCGAACCTCAGGAGGCGAAACTCCAGATTCGCTTTCGCATTGACGGTGTGTTGCATGTCCAGACTCTGGCTGACTTGAAGATTGCGCCAGCGCTTGTGCTGAGGCTCAAGCTGATGTCCGGACTCGATATTTCGGAAAAGCGCCTGCCTCAGGACGGGCGTTTCAACATCAAGGTGCGCAACAACCAGATCGACGTGCGTATTTCCACGATGCCGAACCAGTACGGCGAGTCGGTCGTGATGCGTTTGCTCAACCAGTCGAGCGGCATACTGAAACTTGACGGCGTAGGCCTGCAGCCAAAGCTGCTGGAAAGATTGCGCAAGGTGATGCACCGCCCCAGTGGAATGGTTCTCGTCACCGGGCCAACCGGCAGCGGCAAGACAACAACGCTGTATGCCATCCTTGAGGAACTGAACACCGAGGAGCGCAAGATCATCACCGTTGAGGACCCGGTCGAGTACCGATTGCCCGGGATCAACCAGGTTCAGGTGCACGAGAAAATCGGCCTCAGTTTTTCCCGTGTTCTCAGGACCGCGCTTCGTCAGGACCCGGACATCCTCCTGGTCGGGGAGATGCGTGACGGCGATACGGTTGAAACCGGATTGCGTGCGGCCATGACGGGCCACCTCGTATTGTCGACACTGCACACGAACAATTCGGTGACTTCGCCGATACGGCTGCTGGACATGGGTGCGCCGGCATACATGGTTGCGATGTCGCTGCAGGTTGTGATTGCGCAGAGATTGCTGCGGATGGTTTGCGAAAACTGCGGCGAACCGCAGAAGCTGTCGCCTCAGCAGGAAGTCTGGCTCAATCACTACGGGAGATCGGTTTCGGGCGGCCAGGCCCGGAAAGGGCGCGGCTGTACCCAGTGCAACGGTACCGGTTACCTGGGACGGGGCGGCGTTTACGAAATGCTGGAAATGACCAAACCGCTGATTGCTGCGGCGAGCGAGGCCGACCCGGCAAAGTTTGTAGCCGTTGGCAGCGAGCAGATCGCGGGCGAAACCCTCATCGATCATGCTATTGACATGGTGGCGGCCGGAAAGACCACCGTGGAAGAGGCGATGCGCATCAGTTCGCAGGTTGACGAATACTGATGGGGCAGTTCTCGTACAGAGGGCGCAATGCGAACGGCGCACTGGTAGAAGGCATGCTGGATGCGCCTGACAGTGCGGCTGTGGCCACGCAACTGTCAGCCAACGGAGTCACGCCAGTCCAGATCAAGGAAACCGGCGCAAAATCGGACATCAACACCGATGAGCTCTTTTCCCGGCTGACGCGACGCAAGGTGGGTCTGGAAGACCTGCTGTTGTTCAGCCGGCAGATGTATGCGCTGCTCAAAGCGGGCGTTCCCATCATGCGGGCGCTCGGCGGCTTGCAGGATTCCACCACCAACCCGGCATTCCGCGAAACCTTGCGCTCTATACGCGAGAACCTTGACGCCGGACGGCCGTTGTCCAGTTCGCTGAACAGCCACAAAGAGGTGTTCTCTCCCTTTTACGTTGCCATGGTGTATGTGGGCGAAACCACCGGCATGCTCGAACAGGTGTTCCTGCGCCTGTTCCATCATCTGGAGTTTCAGGAATTCATGCGCAGCCAGGTGCGATCGGCGTTGCGCTACCCGCTGTTTGTCATCGCCACCATGGTGGCGGCGATCGTCGTGATCAATATCTGGGTGATACCTGCTTTTGCAAAAGTCTATGCGGGATTCAATACGCAGTTGCCGTTCATTACCAGGATCCTGATTGCGGTCTCGGACTTCATGGTCAATACATGGTGGATGATGGGATTGGCTGTTGTCGTCGCGGCTGTGGCGTTTCGTGGCTGGACGCGAACAGTGGACGGCAGGCTCGCCTGGGATCGGGCGATGCTGCGTATACCGATTGCAGGAAAGATCATCCTCAAGGCGGCGCTGGCGAGGTTCGCGCGCAGTTTCTCGCTTGCGGTGCGCAGCGGTGTGCCGATAGTCCAGGGTTTGACGCTGGTGTCGCAAACGGTGGGTAACGCGTACATGGCAAGCCGCATTGAAACGATGCGCGCCGGTGTTGAACGTGGCGAGAGCGTGTTGCGTACGGCCATGAGTGCCGGCGTGTTCACGCCGGTCGTGCTGCAGATGATCATGGTGGGAGAGGAGTCCGGCGCGCTGGACGACATGATGGAAGAGATCGCCGGCATGTATCAGCGCGATGTCGAGTACGAGTTGAAGACACTGGGTGCGCAGGTCGAGCCGATTCTGATCATCTTGCTCGGTGTGCTGGTCCTGATCCTGGCACTTGGGGTGTTCCTGCCGATCTGGGATCTTGGCACGGCAGCGATCAAGTGATCAGGCCATGGCGGGCAGCCCCACTCGGAGCAACCCGATTGGCTGGATCGAAACGTTTCCGGGTGCGAACGCGGCTAATGACGCCGTTTGGCAGCACGGTGCCAAATATGGGCATGCCGGCGCAACCTTGCTCGAATTTGCGGTCAGTGCGACCGTGCTGGGGGTGGTCGCTGTCATTTTCCTCGGGCGGTTGCTCACCGCTGAGGAGCACGCTGAAAAATCGGCGATGGAGTTGAGTATTTCACACATGCGTGCCGGATTGCGGGCACAAGTCGGTGCCTTGCTGATTGCCGACCGTGCCTCCGAGATCGGTGCACTGGCCGGCGGCGATCCGATCGATTGGCTTGAGCTGCCGCCTGAGAATTATCTCGGCAAATTCCATGGTCGGCCGCCGCACGACGTTGCGGGGGCATGGTATTTCGACGCGATACGGGGCGAACTGGTCTATACGGCGAACTCGCGACGCCATTTCGCCCCGTCCGCAAGCGACGGATACACGGTGCGGGTGAAGATCGTGCCGATAGCGGGTCGCAAGGAGTCAGCCGCTACTCCCGGCGAGCCCGCGTGGGTGCAACTGGCAATTGTCAATGAATACCGCTGGTTCTAGGCGTCTTGGCACGATTGGTGCAAATGATATGAACACTTGTCATGAATATTCCGGCGCAACCGCGAAAGCGCCGGACTGAGGGGCCGACAGATGCGTAGTACGGCGGGTTTTACGCTGATAGAACTGGTGGTGACGCTGAGCGTAATCGCGATTCTCGCGGCGTTGGCGTTGCCCCGGTATATCGCATTGCAGACCCAGGCGCGGGCGGCAAAGACGCAGGCCATTTTTGGCGGCATACGCTCGGCTGCTGCATTGGCGCACGCGCAGGTGCTGGCGACCAATACGGTGACCAGCGGCGCCGCGGTCATTTCGATGGAAGGGCAGAACGTCACCATCGTCAACGGTTATCCGACGGCCGACCTGGCGGGCATTATCACCGCCACGCAAATGAACACGA
>LJTS01000126.1 GCA_001304425.1 Betaproteobacteria bacterium SG8_40 | reverse complement strand
TGCGAACTCTGAAACTCTGCCATTGCGGCTTTTTTGTCCCCTGCCTCAATCGACTTGCGGACTTTCTTGATCATCGTGCGCAACTCGGAGCGCAACCCCACGTTGTGGGCGCGGCGCTTGGCTGATTGTTTTGCGCGTTTCTTTGCGGAAGCGATGTTTGCCATTCGGTTTTCCTGTTGCCGCCAACGCGGCGATCGAAAAAGGGGCGTATGGTACTGTTCCAGAACGTATTTCGCAAGTCATCGGTGGCGAAACCGCTGTTGCTCGCGACGAGGTTTCGTAAGCCCTTGGTTCGCGGCGTATTTCCCGTCCCGCTATGGCCTCTCTTCAGCTTGCGGAGCGGGGGCATCGGCTAGAATAGCGGCGCCGCTCACAGTGATCTCACCATGAATTTGCTCAAAGCGCTGGCCACGGTCAGCAGCATGACTCTGGTCTCGCGCGTACTCGGTCTGGTGCGCGACGTCGTCATTGCCCGTGTTTTCGGGGTCGGTCTGGCGACCGACGCATTCTTTGTCGCTTTCCGCATTCCCAACCTGTTGCGACGGCTGTTCGCCGAGGGCGCTTTTTCCCAGGCGTTTGTTCCGGTGCTTGGCGAATACCGGATTGCGCGCGGCGACGACGATACGAAATTGCTCGTCGACCGGGTATCGACCCTGCTGGCCGCCATACTCCTCGCCGTGTCAGCACTTGGCGTGTTGGCCGCGCCCGCAATCATTTATGTCAGTGCGCCGGGGTTTTCCTCGGATGCGGACAAATTCGAACTTACCGTCGAGATGTTGCGGCTGACCTTCCCGTACATCCTGTTTATCTCGCTCGCCTCGCTTGCCGGGGGGATACTCAACACCTGGAGCCGGTTCTCCATCCCGGCCTTTACGCCGACCTTGCTGAACCTGTCGTTCATCGGTTTCGCCGTATGGCTGGCGCCGTACTTCGATCCACCGGTAATGGCGCTTGCCTGGGCGGTATTTTTCGGCGGCGTGCTGCAACTCGCATTCCAGCTGCCGTTCCTGATCAGAATTCGCATGATGCCGGGTTTTTCCTGGGCGCCCCGCGACGAGGGAGTGCGGCGCATACTGCGGCTGATGGGGCCTGCGATCCTGGGCGTCTCGGTTGCGCAGATCTCGCTGCTGATTAACACCATCTTCGCCTCATTCCTGGTGACCGGAAGCGTGACCTGGCTCTATTACGCGGACCGGCTCATGGAACTGCCGGTCGGCTTGCTGGGCGTCGCCCTGAGCACGATACTGCTGCCGAACCTGTCGCGGCGTTTCGCCGAAGGTTCGCGCGAGGAGTACAGCCACCTGCTCGACTGGGGATTGAGGCTGACAGTGGTGCTGGCGGCACCTTGTGCCGTGGCGCTGGCGATCATTGCCGTGCCGATCGTCGCAACATTGTTCAAGCACGGAGAATTTGCTGCACACGATGTCCTCATGACGCGCCAGGCGCTCATCGCCTACAGTGTCGGCCTCGTGGCGCTTGTGCTCGTCAAGATACTTGCTCCGGCGTTCTACGCGCGCCAGAACACCAGGACACCGGTGAAAATCGCTGTCATCACGCTGTTCGCGACCCAGATGATGAATTTGGCCCTTGTTTGGCACCTGCAGCATGCCGGCCTGGCGCTGGCAATTTCGCTGGCGGCGTGGGTCAATGCCGGCTTGCTGTACTGGAAGCTGCGTCAGAGCGGCATCTATACGCCGCTTGCCGGCTGGACGCCGTTCCTGCTCAAGGTGGCAGCGGCGCTGGCCGTCATGGCTGGTGTGTTGTTCTGGATGGCGGATGGCGATGGCTGGCTGGATGCCGGCGCCTGGGAGCGAATTCAACGCCTTGTCATCGTTGTGCTGGCGGGCGCGGCAAGTTATCTCGGCGCGCTGTGGGTGGCAGGTTTTCGATTGGCTGATTTCAGCAGACGCGAACGCTGATGCACACCCGGCGGCGGCCTTGCCGCGAAGCGGGCGGGTCTAGATGGTGCCGCGCAAGGTTGCGTCGACCACGTCGCGTCCCAGGTGCGGCGCGAACATCTCGATAAAGTCATAGACGTAACCGCGCAGGTAGGCGTCCTTTCGAATCCCGAACCGGGTTGTGCTGGGCTCGAACAGATGGCTCGCATCGAGTGCACGCAGACGCTGGTCGCGGTCGGGGTCGTAGGCCATCATTGCGACGATGCCGACTCCCAGTCCCAATTCGACGTAAGTCTTGATCACGTCGGCGTCGATCGCGGTGAGCACCACTTCGGGGGTTAACCCCTCGGCGGCGAATGCCTGGTTGATTTTCGACCGACCGGTAAAGGCAAAGTCGTAGGTGATCACGGGATAACGCGCGATGTCGGCCAGCGTCAGTTTCTTCACCTTGAGCAGCGGGTGACGGGGTGGCGTCAGCACGCAGCGGTTCCACTGATAGCAGGGCAGCATCGCCAGGTCCTTGTAATGCTCAATCGCTTCGGTTGCGATGGCTATGTCCGCCTGCCCGGAAGAGGTTAGCTCGGAAATCTGTGTCGGGCTGCCCTGGTAGAGCGACAGCCGCACACCCGGATACTTTTCCCGAAAGGCCTTGATCACGGGCGGCAAGGCGTAGCGGGCCTGGGTATGGGTGGTGGCGATGGTCAGACTGCCGCTGTCCTCGCGGGTGAATTCCTGGCCGATCTGCTTCAGGTGAACCAGCTCGTTGAGCACGCGCTGCGCTTTTTCGATGATTTCCTTTCCGGGTTCGGTAACGGCCACCAGGCGCTTGCCGTGGCGCACGAAGATATCCACGCCGAGTTCGTCCTCGAGCGCTTTGATCTGCTTGCTGATGCCCGGTTGCGACGTAAACAGGGCTTCAGCGGTTTGCGAGAGGTTGAGGTCGCGCTTCGCTACCTCGCAGATGTAACGCAGTTGCTGCAGTTTCATGGGCCACCTGTGGCAATGCCCGGGTCCGAGTGGCCCGGGACATAAGTGCCTGACGGTTATTAAGCGACGAATCGTTATTCTAATATTTAATGAGTAATCCGCGGCAAGGCGGTGTGCGCATTGGCGTCTTACGGCGCCAGGGCAAAAAAATCGCTAAAATTCAGACCTTTTGACGGCAACTGGATTTTCGGATATGCGCGTGTTGCGGCAGGCGCCGGAAAGGGCCGAGGCGTCAGTGGCGTTGACGATCGGCAATTTCGATGGCGTTCACCTGGGTCACAGAACCATGCTCAAGCGGCTGGTCGAGGTCGCGCGCAGCAAGAATCTCCTGGCGGCGGTGATGACTTTTGAGCCACAGCCGCAGGAGTTCTTTGCGCCGGACCAGGCGCCGGCCCGATTGGCCAGCCTGCGCGAGAAACTGGAACTGCTCGACGCCTTCGGGGTCGACACGGTGTTCGTCTGCCGCTTCGATTATCGGATGGCGCAGATTTCGGCCAACGACTTCGTCGAGCGGATCGTGCATCGGGCGCTGGGAACCAGGTGGCTGCTGGTCGGCGATGATTTCCGTTTCGGGTCACGGCGCAGCGGCAACTTCGACTTGCTGATGTCACTGGCGCCGCGTTACGGATACGAAGTGGAGGCCACGCGCAGCATCCTGTACCAGGGTGCCCGCGTTTCGAGCACCGCGGTGCGGGCCCGATTGGAGGCCGGCGACCTGGACGGAGCCGCCGCCTTGCTTGGCCGGCGCTACAGCATTTGCGGGCGCGTGGAGCGTGGTGACGGGATTGGAACGGGGCTGGGTTACCCGACGGCCAATGTGCGCCTGAACCGCCTCAAGGCGCCGTTGGCCGGCATATTTGTCGTCGAGGTGGAAGGGCTGTGCGACCGTGCTTTGCCGGGAGTGGCGAGCCTGGGAGTGCGTCCGACGGTCACCAGTCGCGGGCGAGCGGTGCTGGAGGTCCATTTGTTTGACTTCAAGCGTGACATTTACGGCCGGCGGGTGACGGTGAGATTCTTGTCGAAACTGCGTGACGAGGCGAAGTTTGCCGGCGTCGACGAACTGGTTCTGCAGATGGACCGGGACGCTGCACGCGCAAGAGAATACTTCCGCGCGCGCGATGTCTCGTTGAACATGAACGTGCAAGCTGGTGGGCGCGAAACCCGATGACGCCATACATGCGGTGGGTTGGCCGCGTTTTTTCCGAAGTCGAATAGCCAACAGGCCGCTGTAGTGACCTGTCTTGATAGACTGAACCCCTGCTACTGAACCGACATATGTCCGATTACAAGAAAACCCTGAACCTTCCGGATACGCCGTTTCCGATGCGCGGCAATCTCGCCAAACGCGAGCCGGCATGGATTGAATCCTGGCAGGACAGCGATCTTTATCAGCGAATCCGCAAGGTGTGCGCCGGCAGGCCAAAATTCGTGTTGCACGATGGACCACCCTACGCAAATGGTGACATCCATATCGGTCACGCAGTCAACAAGATTCTCAAGGACGTGATCGTCAAGTCCAAAACACTCTCTGGTTTCGATGCGCCCTACGTGCCCGGTTGGGACTGTCACGGCCTTCCGATTGAGCATCAGGTCGAGAAGAAACACGGCAAGAATCTCCCTGCGGCGCAATTTCGCAAGTTGTGCCGGGACTATGCTGCCGAACAGATCGACCGCCAGCGCAAGGACTTCATTCGTCTGGGCGTGCTGGGCGACTGGCAGAACCCGTACCGCACCATGGAGTTCGGCACTGAGGCCGACATCATTCGCGCTCTCGGGCGGATCAACGACAACGGCTATCTCTACCAGGGAGCCAAGCCGGTGCACTGGTGCCTCGATTGCCGCTCGGCACTGGCCGACGCCGAGGTGGAGTATGAGGACAAGACTTCGCCCGCCATCGACGTGGCATTCCAGTTCTCCGACAACCGCGCCCTTGCGGCTGCGCTGGGCTTTACGCACGTCTACGAGTTTGTATTCGCCGTAATCTGGACGACGACGCCCTGGACGCTGCCCGCCAACCAGGCAGTCGCTATCGGGGCCGATATCGATTACGCGCTGGTCAGATTCCCGGCCGGCTTGCTGATGCTGGCCAGGGACCTGGTAGAGAACTGCATGAAATCCTACGGCATCGACGACTACCAGGTCGTGTCGGAGTTCAAGGGGGAGAAACTCGAGGGGCTGTTGCTCGAGCATCCTTTTTACGACCGGCAAGTGCCAATTGTGCTCGGCGAGCACGTCACGCTGGAGGCCGGCACCGGCCTGGTACACACGGCCCCGGCGCACGGTCTCGAGGATTTCGAAGTTGGCCAGCGTTATGGCCTTGCGGTCGACAATCCGGTCGGGGATGACGGCAGGTTTTTCGACAGCGTTCCCCTGGTTGGGGGAAAGTCGGTATGGGAAGCCAATGCTGTTGTCATCGAAGCGCTCAAGGAACGCCAAAAACTGATTCGGGTCGTCGACTACGAACACAGTTATCCGGTCTGCTGGCGTCACAAGACGCCGATCATTTTTCGCGCAACGCGGCAATGGTTCATTGGCCTGGACCTTGGTGAGCGCCCGCTGCGCAATATCGCCGGGGCGGCGGTCGCTGATACTGCGTTCTATCCGTCGTGGGGGCGTGCCAGGCTGGCGGGAATGATTGCCAACCGCCCGGACTGGTGCGTGTCACGCCAGCGCAACTGGGGCACGCCGATGGCCTTGTTCGTTCACCACGAAAGTGGCGAGTTGCATCCGCGGACCAGTGAACTGCTGGAGCAGGTAGCGCAACGCGTGGAAAAGGATGGCATCGAGGCGTGGTTCGCGCTGTCGGCGGAAGAAATCCTCGGTGACGAGGCGACGCAATGGAAGAAGGTGCCGGATACGCTCGACGTCTGGTTCGATTCCGGCACGACGCATATGGGCGTGCTCGAACGCCGCGACGAGTTGACCAAACCGGCCGACCTCTACCTCGAAGGTTCCGATCAGCACCGTGGCTGGTTTCAGTCGAGCATGCTGACTGGCTGCGCAATCGATGGGAGGGCGCCTTACAAGAGCCTGCTTACCCACGGGTTCGTCGTCGACGGGCGTGGCCGCAAGATGTCCAAATCGATGGGAAATGTGATAGCGCCGCAGAAGGTCGTTGACACGCTGGGGGCGGATATCCTGCGGTTGTGGGTTGCCGCGACGGATTACTCCGGCGAGTTGTCGATCTCGGATGAAATCCTCAAGCGGGTGGTGGAGAGCTACCGGCGGATCCGCAACACGCTGCGCTTTTTGCTTGCGAATTTGAGCGACTATGACCCGGACGCGCATCGACTCGAACCGTCGCAGTGGCTTGAAATCGACCGCTACGCGGTGCAGATGACGGCGCGCATGCAAGCGCAGATGGAACACGATTACGGAGGTTATGAATTCCACCTTGTGGTACAGCGTTTGCAAACCTTCTGTTCCGAAGAACTGGGAGGCTTTTACCTCGATATTCTCAAGGACCGTTTGTACACGGCCGGTGAGGATTCACGCGTGCGCCGTGCCGCGCAGAACGCGCTGTATCACATTGCCCACAGCCTGTTGCGCCTGATGGCGCCGATACTTTCGTTCACGGCCGACGAAGCGTGGCCGATACTCACCGGCAATGATGGTGACAGTGTTTTGCTGCACACGTGGTACCGGCTGCCCGACACCGGACCCGACTTGCTTGCCCGTTGGGACCGGCTGCGCGAACTGCGTTCCCAGGTCCAGAAGAAGCTCGAGGAAATGCGTGCTGGAGGTCAGATCGGCTCGTCGCTGCAGGCGGAGGTGACCATTCAGCCCGGAGGAGGCGATGACAGCGCGTTGCTCGAGTCGCTTGGCAATGATTTGCGCTTCGTGCTGTTGACGTCAACGGCGGAGGTGGATGCCTCGCATGACCATAGGACGATGTCCGTCGATGTCAGGCCCAGCGCGCACGCCAAGTGTGAGCGATGCTGGCACTACCGGGCCGATGTCGGTCACGACGCCGGGCATCCCGGTATTTGCGCCCGTTGTACATCCAACCTTTACGGTCCTGGGGAGCAAAGAACGTATGCCTGATGGCGCGCACTCAGGGGCGACGCAGGCCGTCATCAAATGGCTGCTGTTCGCCCTCGTGCTGGTGCTTCTGGATCAGTACACCAAGTACCTTGCTGTGGAACATATCCAACCCGGTTCGTCGATCCCCGTCCTGCCCTCCTTTTCGTTGGTGCTGACCTACAACACGGGTGCGGCATTCAGCTTTCTGGCTGCGGCGTCCGGTTGGCAGCGGTGGTTTTTCGTGCTGATTGCGCTTGGCGCGTCGATACTGATCGTCTGGATGCTGCACAAGCATCGCGGGAATGCTTTTCTGTGCTTTGGCCTGGCGCTGATTCTGGGCGGCGCAATTGGCAACGTGATCGACCGTCTGACAGTCGGCGCGGTTGTCGATTTCATCCTCGTATACTGGCGTGAATACCATTGGCCGGCATTCAATGTCGCCGATTCATGTATCAGTGTTGGCGCCGGGGTGGTTATCTGGGACGGCTTCATGAGAACGCCGTCTCGTTCACGCTGAGGAGGAATTCGTGACCAACTATAATTTGCCCCGGTATTTTGCCAAACGAAAGCCGGCCGCCGGGTTGCGGAGCTACGAACCATGAATGTCCTGTTAGCCAATCCCCGTGGTTTCTGCGCCGGTGTTGACCGGGCCATCGATATTGTCGAGCGTGCGCTTGAACGCTTCGGCGCGCCGATCTACGTGCGCCACGAAGTCGTGCACAACAAGTTCGTGGTGGAAGATCTGCGGGGGAAGGGCGCAGTCTTCGTGGAGGAAATCGACGAGATTCCGGTTGGCGCCACCGTCGTGTTCAGTGCGCACGGGGTGTCGCAGAAGGTGCGTGCCGATGCAGAGGCGCGCGGCCTGCAGGTTTTCGATGCGACCTGCCCGCTGGTGTCGAAAGTGCATGTC
>LJTS01000125.1 GCA_001304425.1 Betaproteobacteria bacterium SG8_40 | reverse complement strand
TCCGGCACATTGCCGGGCGTTGCCTCCGGCATTGAAACAGTGCTTTGCAGGGACACCGCCAGCCCGCCAGTCAGCGGCGATGCAATACTCGAATCCGCCGCCTGCGCCGCACCGTGACGCAGGCGGTCGAGCCCGAAGGAAACCGCCCACACGTGCACAAGCACCGATAACGCGATTGCAAACAACAACCGCTTCAGGGCAGCAAGCCCGCCAGCATCAGTACGCCTGATACGCTCCATGAACACAGCCCCCGCCGGTCGACCGTTTCATGCCGCAACGAACAGAAGACGCGGCGCGTCCGGGCATCATCAACCGCCCTTGCTCTGCTCGGCTTTCTCGAGGCGCTGTTCGAGCTGTTCGAGGGTCAAGGCACCACTGACCCGGGATCCATCGGAAAAGAACAGCGTCGGCGTGCCGCGAATGCGTTTGCTGTATCCAAACGCCAGAATGTCGTCGACCGGATTGTCGCAATCGGGCGTTGCCTTCGGCTTGACGCTACGAACTACGTAGTCGTCCCAGGCTTTTTCCCGGTCAGCCGAGCACCAGATGGCCTTGGACGTCGGCACCGATTGCTCGGTGATGATCGGATACAGGAAGACGTAGACAGTCGCGTTCTTCAGCTTGGGCAGCGTTTCGATATCGAAACGCTTGCAATAACCGCAGTTCGGATCCGCGAAGTAGGCCATGCGCCGCGAACCGTCCCCGTAGACCTTCTTGAAGGCATTGGCGAGCGGCAGATCGTCAAACGGCATCGCCAGCTTCTTTAATTCGGCCGCCTCGATCTCCTGCTTGCGCTGGGCGGTCAGATTACTCATGGACTTGATCTCGATAACGTTGCCGTCGATGAGGTAGTTGAATTTTCCGTCCGAGTAGTAAATCGAGCCGTCAATGATCAGTTCGAACAGCCCGAGGCCGGGCATTTCGGTGATCGACTGGACGTTGGCATTCGGGAACTTCGCCTCGATCGCTTTGCGCAGTTCACCACTTTCGGCACGCGCGCCACCAATGAACAGACCCGAGGCCATAAAAGCCGTGGCAATGCAGCCCAGGGCAACAAGGAAACGCGTGTGAAAACGGAGCTGCATGATGAGATATTCCTTAGATAACATTGAATTCAAACATATGACCGCCTAACCGGCCGCATGTTTCACCAGAATGGATTTCAGTGGCGCAAAACGCTCGGTAAGCCTGAGTCCGGTGTTTCTCAGCCAGGCAACGCCCGGCGCCGATGACTGGAAAAGGCGGTGCAACCCGTCGGTGGCAAATGCCATCGCCATGGTTTCTTCGGCACGGCTGCGCCGGTACCGGGCCAGCACCGCGGAACTGCCGGCTTCGTCGGGACCGCGCCGTGCAACCGCCAATGCCAGCGACTGCGCATCGCCGAGGCCGAGATTCAAACCCTGCCCCGCAAGCGGGTGGACATTATGCGCAGCGTCACCTACCAGAGCAAGCCGGGGCCCGACGACGCTTGCCGCGCGCATCAGCCGCAACGGGAACATGGCGGCAGCACCGTCGCTGCTCAACACGCCGGCCACGCCGTTCGAGACGTCCGTGACCCTGGCGGCCAACTGCCCGGCATCCAGGCACATCAACTCATCAGCGTGGTCCTGCTGCGTCGACCACACCATCGAGACATGCTGCCCCGGCAATGGCAACAAGGCCAGCACGCCGTCCGGGCGAAACCACTGCCAGGCCGTGCCATCGTGCGATATCGAAGCCCTGAAGTTAGCGACCACTGCGCTGTGGCCATAGACGGACTGCCTGACCTCGATCCCGGCCAACTCGCGCACGCGGGAATTCGCACCGTCGGCTGCTACGATCAATTGCGCCTGAATCTCCGCGCCGTTGTCCAGCGACACGGTGACCGCCTCGCCTTCCCAGCGCACACCCTCGCAGCGCCGGCCGGGCAAACAGGTCACAAGGTCACGCTCGCCGAGCGCACTGCGCACGGCGGAATGCAGCACGCTGTTCTCGGCGATCACTGCCAGTTCAGCGATGCCGCTTCGGTACGCGTCGAACGTCAGCCGCGATGTTCCGTCATCACCGGTTACCAACATTCGGTAGACCGGCGCGACCCGGGCTTCGTCCACATGGCGCCAGATTCCACAGGCATGGAGGAACTGCCGGCTCGCCGGGCGGAGCGCGAACACGCGCTGATCGAATCCGGAAACAATGGTCTGCGCGGGTTCGGCAGCGCTGCTGGCATCCACCAGCGCCACGCTGACACCGGCATCGGCCAGCGCGACCGCAAGAGAGCCTCCCACCAGACCGCCGCCGATAATGGCAACGTCAACGTTCATTCCCGACAGTCTACACGTGTGGGAACCTGCTGTTTCGCTGAGGCTTTTGCCTTGACAAGGGTTGGAAGCCTCAGTAACCTTCCCGACCCTGCTGGACACGGCACGTGGCGAATTAGCTCAGCGGTTAGAGCAGCGGAATCATAATCCGTTGGTCCGGGGTTCAAATCCCTGATTCGCCACCATTTCCCTTTGACGCGTGGTTGTGTATCGTTGGCGGTGTCTTCAGCGGGTGTGCCGTCATTCTTGCCAAACCAAGCTGCACCAACTCGATTCGAAAATCTCCGGTCCGTTTATGGGTAGAACGTTATCGGTCCTCGGACTGCTTGCTTCACTTCTGTGGTTACCACCGGCCGGAGCCGTGCGGGAATTCCCGCAGGATGCGCGGCGCGGCACTATCGAATCGCACGAGTATCCGTACTACCGCATCGACAAGGAAACCTACCGGATGTCTGCGGGCGGGCGCATCTTCAACGAACAGAACCTGATCATCGTGCCGGTTTCGCTGCCGAGGGGCAAAGCCGAAATCATGTACCGGCTCGACACGCGCGGCGAACTGTTCGCCATCTGGCTGCTGACCAGCGACGAAGCGGCAATGAACCCGAAGCGGCCCGGTGCACCTGCGACGGGAGGCCAACCGCGCCGATGAAGAAAGTCTACATCCGCACCTTCGGCTGCCAGATGAACGAGTATGACTCCGACAAGATGGCAGACATACTGGGCTCGGCCAACGCTTACGAAAAGACGGATGATCCCGAACAAGCCGACGTCATCCTGTTCAACACCTGCTCGGTGCGGGAAAAGGCGCAGGAAAAGGTATTCAGCGATCTCGGGCGTGTTCGTCACCTGAAGCAGGACAAGCCGGATCTCATCATCGGCGTCGGCGGCTGTGTTGCAAGCCAGGAGGGCGACGCAATCGTCGCGCGCGCGCCTTTTGTCGACGTGGTGTTCGGACCGCAAACCCTGCACCGCCTGCCGCAGTTGATCGAAGCGCGCCGCAAGGACGGACGCGCCCAGGTCGACATATCCTTCCCGGAAGTCGAGAAGTTCGACGCGCTGCCGCCGGCGCGTGTCGAAGGTTGTACTGCATTCGTTTCGATCATGGAGGGATGCAGCAAGTACTGCAGCTTTTGCGTCGTGCCCTACACCCGCGGCGAGGAAGTCTCGCGCCCGTTCGATGATGTCCTGACCGACGTGGCCGAACTCGCCAGCCAGGGTGTCAGGGAGATCACCCTGCTGGGCCAGAATGTCAACGCCTATCTCGGTCCGATGGAGGATGGCGAGATAGCCGATTTCGCCCTGCTACTGGAATATGTCGCGGAAATCCCGGGCATCGAGCGGCTGCGCTACACGACATCGCACCCGCGCGAATTTTCGCAACGGCTGATCGACGCCTACGCACAACTCCCGAAGCTGGTCGACCATGTGCACCTGCCGGTGCAGTCCGGTTCCGACCGTATACTCGCAGCAATGAAGCGTGGCTACACTGCCGAGCAGTACAAGTCGATTATTCGCCGGCTCCGCGACGCGCGCCCTGGCGTTTGCATCGCGTCCGATTTCATTGTCGGCTTTCCGGGTGAGACCGATGCCGACTTCGAAGACACGATGAAACTGGTGAACGACGTCGGCTTCGATGCAAGCTTCAGTTTCATGTATAGCCCCCGGCCCGGCACGCCGGCCGCTTCGCTCCCCGATCAGGTGCCGCTGCAGGTAAAGCAATCGCGCCTGGCGCGGCTGCAAGCGCGGCTGAATGAGCTGGAACGGTCAGTCAATCAGTCGATGGTCGGCAGCGTTCAGGCCGTGCTGGTCGAGGGCGCATCGAAAAAAGACGACTCCGAACTGGCCGGTCGCACGAGCAACAACCGTGTTGTGAATTTCCGCGGCCCGTCGCGGCTGCGGGGGCAGATCATCGACATCAGGATAACCGGGGCCCTGGCGCATTCGTTGCGCGGCGAAGTCCTCATCGAGGAAGTGGCCTGAAAAGGGGCGAATTGAAACCACTCGAACTGTCTTTTTCCCCGGTCGACAACGATCGCCTCGCCAACCTCTGTGGCGCGCTGGACGAAAACATCAAGCAAATCGAGGCCGCGCTCGATGTGTCGATCGCGCGCCGGGGCGAGAATTTCAGCGTCAACGGCGGCCCGGACCAGAGCCGCGTGGCTGCCAGGGCACTCGAACATTTCTACAAACAGGCCGCGCAGCACCTTACGGTCGAGGACATCCAGCTCGGGCTGATCGAAGTCGCGCGCGGCAGCAATGTCGCGGTACCGACCGAGGAAGCCCCGGTACTGCACACCCGGCGCCGCGATTTGCACGGCAGAACGCCGCGCCAGGTGCAGTACATCAGGCAGATTCAGGAATACGACATCACTTTCGGCATCGGACCGGCGGGCACCGGCAAGACCTATCTCGCGGTTGCCTGTGCCGTCGACGCCTACGAGCGCGACGCCATCAAGCGCATCGTGCTGGTCCGCCCCGCGGTCGAGGCCGGCGAACGCCTTGGTTTTTTGCCGGGCGATCTGGCACAGAAAGTCGATCCCTATCTGCGCCCGCTCTACGACGCGTTGTATGACCTGATGGGGTTCGAAAAGGTCGGAAAGCTGTTCGAGCGCGGGACGATCGAAATTGCCCCGCTTGCCTACATGCGCGGCCGAACCCTGAATCATTCATTCATCATCCTTGATGAAGCGCAGAACACCACGCCGGAACAGATGAAGATGTTTCTGACGCGGATGGGTTTCGGAAGCCGGGCGGTAGTGACCGGCGACGTCACCCAGATCGACCTCGCCAAAGGACAAAAAAGCGGCCTGGTCGACGCTTCGGCCATACTCGCCGAGGTGAAAGGCATTGCCTTCACGCGCTTCCTCTCCGAGGACGTCGTGCGCCATCCGCTGGTGCAACGCATCGTCAATGCCTACGAGATTCACCAGTCCCTCCCTGACCATTAGCGCGGACCGGATCGGTCTGAATCAAACCGGTGCGCATCGAACCGGTGTGCCGCGTCTGGAGCTGACCCTGCAATTCGCGGTATCCCGAAGCGGCTTGCCGGTGCCGGCGCTGTTTCGTCAATGGGCGCGCGCTGCGCTTGTCGAAACCACCGCCGCCACCCTGCGGCTGGTCAATCGCGCCGAGGCGCTGGAACTGAATTCAAGGTATCGCCACCGGCACTACGCGACCAACGTGCTCACCTTCGCATACCCCGACACCTGCCCGCTCTCCGGTGATATCGTGCTGTGCATTCCCGTCATCCGGGACGAAGCGCGCCAACAGCGCAAGTCATTACAGGCGCACCTCGCCCACCTGACGGTCCACGGCATGCTGCATCTCCAGGGCTTCGATCACGAGACCGGCCAGGACGCCGAATTGATGGAGGGGATCGAAACGGAAATCGTGACCAAGCTGGGGTATGCTGACCCCTACGCCAATTCAACGCGGATGAACCAGTAACAGAAATGGACGACCCACAGAGTAAGCGCTCCCTGATGGAGCGGCTTGGCGCGCTGATCATGCGCGAACCGGAGGACCGCGAACAACTCATCGCGCTCCTGCACAGTTCCTTCGAACGCAATCTGATGGACGCCGACGCACTCTCGATGATCGAGGGCGTGCTGCAGGTATCGGAGCTTCAGGCGCGCGACATCATGGTGCCGCGCGCGCAAGCGGACATGGTCGACGTGCAGGATCCAATGGAAAAGATTATCGCCACGGCCATCGACACCGCGCACTCGCGCTTCCCGGTCACCGGGGAAACCAAGGACGATGTCATCGGCATCCTGCTCGCCAAGGACCTGCTGAACTACTACCAGAACCCGGACGAGTTCGACCTGCGCGACATGCTGCGCCCGGCCGTGTTCATCCCCGAGTCAAAACGCCTCAACGTGCTGCTCAAGGACTTTCGCAGCAACCGCAATCACATTGCCATCGTGGTCGACGAGTACGGCGGCGTGGCGGGGCTGGTGACAATCGAGGATGTGCTCGAGCAAATCGTCGGCGACATCGAGGACGAGTTCGATTTTGACGAGACCGAAGCCAACATCGTGCGCGACAGGCATGGCCGTTACCGCGTCAAGGCGATCACCGAGATCGACGATTTCAATGAAACCTTCGGCACCGACTTCTCTGACGATGACTTCGACACCATCGGCGGACTGGTACTGGCACACGTTGGCAAGCTCCCCAAGCGGGGCGAACAATACAGAATCGGCAATCTCGAAGTCGAAATCCTGCGCGCCGACAGCCGCCGCCTGCATTCCCTGCTGATCCGGAAAATCGAGGACGAAAGCGAGGAAGGTGACGCGTAAGGAGGTTGCGCTCGCCTTCGTGCTGGGCGCGGCGACGGTGCCGGCCTTCGCACCGTTCTATCTCTACCCGCTGCCCCTGATCACCCTTGCGGCGCTTGCCGTATTGTTACTGCGCGCCGGGTCAACGCGCAGCGCGGTCGCGACCGGATTCTCTTTCGGGCTGGGACTGCTGGTCACCGGAACGAGCTGGGTCTACGTCAGCCTGCATGACTACGGCGGCATGCCGATGCCAATCGCGGCGCTGTCTACACTGGTTTTCTGCGCCATCTATGCCACCTGCCCCGCAATTGCCAGCGGCCTTCTGTACCGGCTGCGCACGCCCGCCGGCCTGAAGCTGGTACTGCTGTTTCCCGCGCTCTGGGCATTGTCGGACTGGGCACGAGGCTGGCTGTTCACCGGCTTTCCGTGGCTGGCGCTCGGGTATTCGCAGGCCCCGGGCGGACCGCTGGGCGGATACGCCCCCGTGCTCGGCGTCTACGGCGTATCGCTGGTCACGGCGATGACCGCCGGCTGCATTGCGCTGATCTACCGACGCGTCGCGAACGCCATCGAAACGCATCGCAAGGAAACCGGCCAACGCCACACCCATGCGGCCACTCCGGTGCGCCGTGCGCTGGCCGCCGGGGGCGGTCCCGCCGTTCTGGCGGCCGTGATTCTGGGTTCCGGGATCGCGCTTGGCACCGTCGAATGGACCCGCGCTTTCGGCGAGGGACCGGTCCCGGTAACGCTGGTTCAAGGCAACATTCCACAGGAAATGAAATGGCGCCCGGAGAAAGCACGCGAAACGCTGATCCGCTACCTCGACCTCGCCCGCGCCTCGACCAGCCGGCTGATCGTCCTGCCCGAAACCGCGCTGCCGATGTTCGACATCAATCTGCCGGCGGGCTATCTGGACGCACTGGGAGATCACGCGCGCAGCGTCGGCGGCGACATACTCACCGGGATTCCCGAATATGCCGGCACCGGCGAGTTCTACAACAGCGTCATCAGCCGCGGCACTTCGCCGCCGCAAACATACCGGAAGGTGCACCTGGTTCCGTTCGGCGACTACTTCCCGCTGCGCTGGGCGCTCGGCTGGTTCATGAGCATGCTGGACATTCCGATGTCGGACTTCTCGCGTGGCAACGTCAACCAGCGGCCCCTGGCCGTCGCCGGGCAGAAGGTCGCCATCAACATCTGCTACGAAGACGTGTTCGGCGAGGAAATCATCCGGCAACTTCCGGAAGCAACCATTCTTGCCA